>CAZPSR010000245.1:0-2962 GCA_964589135.1 uncultured Syntrophomonas sp. | reverse complement strand
TGCAATTTTTCATACAATACCTGGGGCTGGAGGGCGGCATCCTCCAGCAATTGTTCCAGTTGCCTTATTTCATCATGGATGGTATCGATATATGCTTCCGGTCCCCCGGTTTTTTTACTTATCTGCAAGGATTTTTCCAAGATATCCCGGGCCGCTTCCAGCTGCAGCCAGGCCTGCCTTCCCACCTCCTCCAGCCAGGGAGAATGGGCAAATTCTTCCGGGCTGAGCTTAAAACGGCTTGCACTTTCTTGCAGCCAGGCTTCCGGTTCCGGCTGACTTTGTACAAAATTATAAGCTTGACCGATTAATTCCAGAAGCCCCTCATCACTTTTGTTGCCGCCAAACATCTCCACCAGTTCGATAAACTCGGGCTGAGCTGCCTCATATTCAGATTCAATCAATTCCTCCATTACATCCATCTTGATAATAGCGCTTTCACTATCATCTGCTACCCGGAAATTAGGATCAATGTCAATTAAGAAAAAGTGCTGCTTAAGCAGCTCCCGGCAAAAAGAGTGAATGGTGCTGATAGAGGCCTGACTAAGCAGGTTTAACTGATGGCGCAAATGATTCTGTACTTCCGCTGAAGCCTTTTGCAGTTCATTCAATATGGCCTGATTGATTCTTTCCCGCATTTCGGCCGCTGCCGCCTGAGTAAAGGTTACGATCAACAGGCGATCGATATCTAGTCTGTCCTTGAGTATCAGCTTGATCACCCGCTGAACCAATACCGCAGTTTTGCCTGATCCTGCTGCAGCGGACAACAAGAGGTTACTGCCCCGGCTATCTATGGCCTGGCTCTGTTCCTGGGTCCATTTGGTCAAGGGCTTTCCCCTCCTTCCCGATACCTATTTTTTTTAATACCTCTTCATCCGGGCAAGCCGGCAGGTTTATATAGCGATTGTCTTCTAAGAGAGGATCAAAGCCACAGATAGATTGGTATTGGCAGTAAAGACAGGCAGTATGAAGTCCTTTCTTTACCGGTGCAAGCTCCATACATCCTCCCAGTATCCCGGAAGCAGCCTCTGCCACCCGATTCAGTCCATGTTCCACCAGTTTTTCCAATACTTCTTCCTCCAGTACCGAAGATCCACTGGAAAAATCCCCATTCTGTTTAATCCTGACCGGAATAATATCAGAAACAGTCTCAAACTCGGTGTCCAGCTGTCGGATGATCCTGGTGTCTGCCACCATCAGTCCAGTCATCCTGAGCTTTTTATTAATAGCCGACTCAATCACGGCTTGATCCATTTCCTTATCTTTATCTACCAGGGGATCATCCAGTTTAAAGTAAAACATTCCTGCGGCCCGGGTGGCTTTCCCTTCCTTTTCTTTTAGACCCTGCATTACTGCGGCTAAATAGATTATCAACTGCAAGTTGAGGCCATAATAGATATCATCCAGCTTCAAATTGCGCTGACCACTTTTATAATCAATAAGCTTAATATAAACTTCATCTCCCTCTTTCAGCAGATCCAGGCGGTCAATGCGGCCTTCCAGATAGATTACTTCTCCCCCCGGCAATTTCACCTTCAGGGCCGGAAAGTCGCAAAAATCCTGGAGCCCGAATCTCAGTTCATGGCCGGCAAAGGCAAAGCTTCCTTTTTGCAGATGAGTAGTAAGGGTCCAGGCCGCCCGCCGGCTAATCCTTTGTAAGCGCTGGGACATATAACGATAACGGCTGCTGCTGTGGAAAATTCCCTGATGGTAACCCGCCAGCAATTCCTCGCTTACCTGATCAGTAATCCGGTGGCAGGTACTCTGGTCCAAATCCGCCCAGCTCAGACCTTCCCTGGATAAACGCCTGCTCAAGTCCTGTAGAATACGGTGCAGAATATCTCCCAAATCAGGTACAGCCAGCTCAAATAGGGCTCGGGGCTGAGGCCTTAGCCCATAATTCATAAAATGAGCGAAAGGACAGCTAATATACTTCTCCAATCTGGAAACACTGGCTTTTAAAGGCCAATCGTACAATTGCTGGGCTTGTTTCCTGGCCAGGGGCTGTGGCTGGTTATTGTGATAAAAACCACCCAAGAGAGCTTTATGTCGGCTCCCCCACTCCGGATGCTTCCCATACCAGCTGTGGACCTGCCACCAGATAGGGTCTATCTCGTTACCATCCAGGTAGCTGCGCAGCTGTTCCAAAAGATATTTATAAGTGCTGCTGGGGGTAGATATCAGCTTAAGCTGCAGCTGGGAATTTTCTATTAAGTCATGGGATATGTCCAACTGGGGATAAAGCTGGCGAAGACGGGCTATCAGCAAGGAAGGTCTCAAGGCTCGGGCCTCAAGATCTGACCAGGCAAAAGAAAGACGCAATATTTGGGTTGGCTTGCTTAAAGCACTGTAAATCAGATACTCTTCCTCCGCCGCCTTCAGATCACGACTCAAGCCAATTTCCAGCCCCTGCCGGCCCAGACCTTCTTTCTCCTCCTGGCTCAAGATTCCTTCCGGCCAAGTACCTCTGGGTAGTATACCGTCATTTGCCCCAATTACAAATAGAGCCTTAATATCATGGCTCTTGGACCTTTGAATACTTCCTACCAAGACTTGGTCAACGGTACTGGGGATTACCCCCATTTCCAAAGACTCCAGACCTGCCTCCAATATCTGCCTGAATTCACCAGGGCCCAGGATTTGTGGCCCCATTAGATCACTAATCTCTTCCAGCATTTGCCCTACTACATTCCATATTTGGCGGCACTCACTTTGCAGTTCATACCTGCCCTGCTCCCCCAGTTCTTCTTGCCACAGCTCTATCTGGGCGGGAAGTTGAATGGATGCCAAAAAGCTCTGCAGAGCCTGACTGATTTCTCCCACCTTCCTGGGTCCTTTCAACTCTTGCGCCAGGGTCTGCAGAGGCCTGAAGACCAGTTCCCGCAGGCGATTCAGTTCAGACAAATCCTCTTCCCCACCCCGGGTAAACCCTTCCTTCCAGTCCCTGGCTTTAACCCCATAGGCC
>CAZPSR010000244.1:0-2975 GCA_964589135.1 uncultured Syntrophomonas sp. | reverse complement strand
CGATATTTAAGAACGTTTTCCAATGTAAAGCTGAACTTTTTCAATTAGTCCTCCCCCTTGGACTGGAACACTATATTTAGGGCCTGCAAAGTCTCGGTCAGGGTAAATTCTTCGAGTTGATCCTGTTTTAAAAAATCCATAATATAAGGATAATTATCTATAGCCTGGTCGATTTCCGAATTATGGCCTTTTTCATAAGCCCCAATATTAATCAGGTCCCGGTTATTGTTGTATATTGCCAGCTGATCTCTCAGCTTGGCGGCCATTTCCCGATGCTGGACACTGGTGAGAACCGGCATCAACCTACTGATACTTTCCAGCACATCGATGGCGGGAAAATGGTTTTTGGTGGCAATTTTCCTGGAAAGAACGATATGTCCATCTAAAATACCCCTGGCCGCATCGGCTATCGGTTCATTCATGTCATCTCCTTCAACCAAAATAGTGTACAGGCCGGTTATTGAACCGTTCTCTACCTTGCCCGCTCTTTCCAGTAGTTTGGGCAACAAGGCGAATACTGATGGGGTATAACCTCTGCTGGTGGGAGGCTCTCCCACTGCCAGGCCGATTTCTCTCTGGGCCATGGCAAAACGGGTAATGGAGTCCATCATTAGCAAAACATTTTTTCCCTGATCTCTAAAATATTCAGCAATGGAAGTAGCCACCAGAGCAGCTTTTACTCTCAACAAAGCAGGCTGATCAGAGGTGGAAACCACCACTACCGACCGGGCCAGTCCTGCCGCCCCCAGATCGCGGTCAATGAATTCCAAGACCTCCCGGCCTCGCTCCCCAATCAGGGCAATAACATTAACATCCGCCGAACTGTTGCGGGCCATCATGCCCAACAAAGTGCTTTTACCCACCCCGCTACCGGCAAATATGCCCATCCTTTGTCCAACTCCACAAGTAAGCAAGGCATCAATAACTTTAATGCCGGTTTCCAATGGGTCGCTTATAGGCTTTCTACGCAAAGGATGGGGGGGTTCGCTATGGATAGGATAAGTGCCGCCTGACAGGGGCAGGTTTTCCTGATTGATGACTTCTCCCAAGCCATTGATCACATTTCCCAAGATTTCCGGACCCACAGCGATAGTAAAGGTTTTGCCCAGGGGGATAACCTGGCATCCCGGGGAAATACCTTCCAGATCCCCTAAAGGCATCAATATGGATATATCATCTTTGAATCCGACTACCTCAGCTGTCATTCTCCTCTCCCGTCCTTCAATCACTATCTCACAAATATCGCCGATGGAAGCCCGTACGCCTTTCACTTCAATTATCAAACCAACCACTCGGGTAACTTTACCCACAAAAGTAAACAAGGTCCTTGCCGCCAGTCTATCCTTAATAGAAACCAGGTTTACAGCACTCATAGGGTAGCTTCCGCAAGTATTGTTTCCAGCTGCTCAGACATGCTATCCAGTCTGGCATCTATGTAGCCCTGTTCGCTTTCGATCCAACAGCCGCCGGGTTTGATGTTGGTATCGGCAACTATGGCCAAGTGTTCGGTTCGGTATAATAGTTCCTGGATTTCATCCTGCCGGGATTGGACAATCTCCAATTGCTCTGCTGGAATGTGCAGTATTATCTCCTTGCAATCCCTGGCCTGCTTACAGGCGGCTTTAACTATATCTACTATAGTGTCAGGCGCGATATCCAGCTGTCGGCAAACCAACTTCTCAGCTATACTCACTGCCAGGTCCAGCAGTTCGGCTTCCGTTTCCCTATATATCTTGTTTTGTATTTCTTCTACCTGGTCCAAGACCTGCTTGATCACTGTATTGAACTCTGCTCGGACTGTTTCTTCAAGCTGCTGCCGAGCCTCCTCTTGCCCTTTTTGATAAGCCCTGACATAGGCTTCTTTTTCTATAATTGCTGCTCGTTCCCTAGTCTGCTTAAGCAGTAATTCGGCTTGGGCTTTGGCGTTGGATAATATGGTCTGGGCTTCCCTTTTTATATTGTCCTGGTTTATCGGCTCAGCAATTAGCTCTTCCTCCCGGATACTTTTTCCTAGCTGGGGATATACTGAACAGCCTTCCAATTTGCAGCTTACTCGTTTTATTACGTTAGATGATAAGAGCATTTTGTCCGCCACCTCTCATAATGTAAATCTCGCCACTCTCATCCAACTTCCTGATAATCTGAACGATTTTTTGCTGGTTTTCTTCTACATCCCGTATTCTTACCGCACCTAAAATTTCAATATCTTCTTTTAGCATTTCCCTGGCCCGTTGCGATAAGTTCTTGAATATCTTCTCTTTCACATCACTATTGGCACCCTTTAGGGCCATAGCCAGGTCTTTAAAGTCCACCTCCTGCATTATTCTCCGTATGGCATGGTCGTCAAGGGTGATAATGTCCTCAAAGACAAACATCATCATTTTTACCTCGTCCGCTAAAGACGGGTCTTCCCTTTCCAAAGCTTCAATAATACTCTTTTCGGTTCCTCGGTCAACCCTGTTAAGAATGTTGACCAGATCCTTGATCCCACCCATAGCCGTAAAATCTTTGTTGGATATTCCTGACAGCCTGCTCTCCAAAACTGCCTCCACCTCTTTAACCACCTCCGGAGAAGTCCTTTCCATGGTGGCAATTCTCCACGCAATATCACTATGCATTTCCTTGGGCAGGTAGTTCAATATGGTGGCTGATTGTTCTGGACTAAGATTGGACAAAATGAGGGCTATGGTTTGCGGATGCTCATTATTTAAGAAGTTGAGCAGCTGTTTAGGATCAATTTTCCTGATCTCACTAAAAGGCTTGGTATGGGAAATCAGGGTTTGAATAATTTCCTCCGCTCTTTGAGCTCCAAAAGCCTTGTCCAACAACTGTTTGGCATATGCCATACCGCCACTGGAAGCAGCCGTACGTACCCGGCTAAAAAGCAGGAATTCCTGATATACACTGCTTATTTGTTCCGGTTTAACATTCAGGGTATTGGCAATTTCAGTGCTGATCATTTCAACTTTGTCGTT
>CAZPSR010000243.1:0-2985 GCA_964589135.1 uncultured Syntrophomonas sp. | reverse complement strand
ATTTAATAAACAAGAAAATCACCTCTGCTTAATTTTTGCTTAAATCACAAAATTAATACCGACAAATAAAAATTGGCCTGAGGGACTACAACTGTGAGAAAGCACCAGGTTTGGATGATAAGCTTCATAAGATATATTGATGCCTGATCATGATATGGGAGAATAGCTGAATCAGCTAAAGACGCCGGATTAATTGAATGGCCAACAATAACTGATGCTACAGCAAAAGGAATACCAGCCCTGGATCATATTGGAGGGATTGAATGACACAATATGGATGATAGAGCCCCCATAAGGAACTTAGGAGCTGGATTATTAATTTAGGGACTAGTTGCCATATAAAGTACAAAGTGATACATTACAAGTAATCAGTAATGGGTATGGGAGAAGAACATGAAGAAGCCGAAGAATTTTTTTCCCCGGCCGGTGTTGCGGAGTTTTGTGGATGATATAAAAAAACTGGTGGGCTTCAACGAAGGCCGTATGATTATATTGGAGATGATGGAAGATATTCCTTATGAATTGAGGAATTCTTTGATCATGAATTTAAGTTCCTTTTATGAGCCTGAATTGGTGGACTTTTTTTATCTTTTGAAGTTGGAATATGGGAGAGAATTCGAGCCTATCTGCAATCGGGCTTTGGAAAAGTATAGTATGGCTGGGATTGACATTTCCCCTCCCCAGATATTTGCCGGGGTTTTTCACGGGGCCTATGCCAGTATGACCCGCCAAAGCGGAAGAATTGCGGTGGACGTGGCCTGGTCCACGGGCAAAAATCAGGTTCAGGCCGAATGCTTCTACCTGACCTTTAACCCAGATGGCATCCACAGCTTTTTTCTGGTGGAGGATATGAGCGAAGGGCGTTATGAAGCGGATCGCAAATATTTAAAGGATATGGTGGCAATAAGCTATGAGGAAGCCTGTTTCCTGATTTCCCGGGCTTATGAATATAATGTCCGCAATATGAGCAAACCTGCCCCGGGACGCTTTTTGTATAACAAGTATCTCCAAGCCTCAGGTGATTTTTCCTCCATCTGGCAGAGAAATCTGATTGATAAACTGTCCATAAGGTTAAATCCTCGGCAGATAGTCAACAGCCTGTTTCATGCGATTAAAAACCAGGACATAGACTATGTATCTGCCTTGCTCCCAGTTGGGATATATTCTGATAGCCCCGGGATGGATAAGCATTTGCTGCAGCCCGGGTCTATACTGGTGGAAGGCGGGGTAAAGGATGCCTATGGAAATCACGATCGAGTCAATATAAAAGCTTATGATGTGACACTGGAGGAGAGACAGCTGCTGCGTCATGAATATGAGATTAAACTGGCTAAAAGGGCAGATCGATCCTGGTATATAGTCTATATGGACAATACCAGGACCAACCGGGTTTTATCGAATGCTGAGGTAAACCCCTTCGAAAAAGAGATCTATTGTCGGGTTTATGAAATTATTAACCTGGATCTCTTGTTTGACATTATAGATAAAGTAGAGGATATCAGGGAAGTTAAAGAACTGCCCTATGGTATGCATATGAGTATACACTGCAGTGACGAAGATTTTGCCATGCCAGTATCCATTATGAGCGATGTACTGGCAGATCTGATCATAAATGGCGAAGAATTTGTAATTATGAGCCGGGATTATAATGCGATTTTGGAATTTGATCGTCTGCTTACCCGGGGTATTAATTATCCAGTCCTTAAAATCGGCGAATATGAGGTTAACCTCCTAAGTGCTTTTCGCTATCTGGGGGGCCAATACTTAAAATTCGAGGATATACTGTTGCAGGATGAAGTAGACAGCATTTTTGAAGACGGGATGCGTTTTATCAGTACTCGCTACCTGGTAAAAGACCGGGCAACGGTGCTTAAGCAGATTAGTTCCCTGGCCAAGATTAGCTATCATTTCTCTAATAATTATGATGTGTTTTATCAACTGGAGGAAGATGGGGAAGAGGGCAGTTTTTTGGCTGAATATTTGGTCGGTGTAAACTGGATTACTCTGTCCACCTTTGGGGACCGGGATATGAATCGGGCTCGCCAGGTTTTTGAGAATAAAATGTATGAATGTCTGGAGTTTGATGGCCTGGAAGTGCGCAAAGAGGGGATTTTTGATCTGCTGACGGCGGAGATAAAAAAGGAATATCCTGATTTAGAGCAGTTCTTAAAAGACATCTATCTTAACAAATGGTATAAATCCCATTTACCTACCCTGCATGGCATGAGTCCCCATGAGGCATATCAAACCGAAGAGGGTACTCGTTTGTTGTGGGCCATGTTCAAAAGGATCAAGGACAAAAAAGGCCATCAAAGTGGTTTGGGCAACGTTGCCGGCATACAGTTGAAGGAATATATAAGGAAACTGGAACAAAAAAAGCAAAAGAACATCTAAAACCCTATTGACAGGGGGCAGAGCATTAAATATACTCTATAGATAACCACATAAATTGACGGCAATGATAGGAACCGACAGGTAAAATCCCTTGATCACAGAGAACCGGAAGGCTGAGAACCGGAATCAATATTTTACTTGGTGCTCATCCTGGAGCTGCTATCTGAACGGTTATTACGGCTTAGTAGGTGGTGCCGGACGAAAAAAGTTCGTTAAAAAGTAAGCATATGGTATTTATGTGCATCTTTAAGAGGTCGTGTTGTAACACGACAACCAGGGTGGTACCGCGGGAAATCCCTCTCGTCCCTGAAAATGGGCGAGAGGGTTTTTTGTATATTTTTTGAACTATTTTAGGTTGCGAATATTAGCCAAATAATATAATGAAATTTTAAAGAGGTGAAATCCATGGGGCTTAAAATTTATATTGATGGAAAGTATTATGATGAAGAAAATGCCAAGGTGTCGGTATTTGATCACGGCTATCTTTATGGAGACGGAATTTTCGAGGGCATCAGGGCTTATCGTAACAGCAGCTTCGGGGGGCAGGAACATGTGGACAGGCTATGTGAATCAGCCCGGGGGAGTGGTAGG
>CAZPSR010000242.1:0-3009 GCA_964589135.1 uncultured Syntrophomonas sp. | reverse complement strand
AATTTTGATCTGGCATCAGAGCTGGTGTTTTAAACACCGCTTTAAACATCATATATAAAATCTATTATTTTGTCAATTATTGAACATATAATTGACAAAGTATAAAATATAAAATACTATATAAACAGAATTCAAACACTGTTTGAAATACCTGTGCATTATTAAAGGGGGAGGCAGCTGTTTAGCTGTGAATTGTATGGAGAATTTGCTGCACCTCGGTTTAGATGTTGGCTCAACTACGGTTAAGATAGTAATTCTTGATGAAGCCGAAACCATGCAATACTGTAAATACCAACGCCATTATTCAGATATCAAAGTTACCATCGTCAGTATGCTGCAGGAAGTCTCGCAGCTATACCCAAATAGGAATCTAACCATGATGGTAACCGGTTCTGGTGGCTTATCAGCCTCTAAAATTTTAGAGGCTAGTTTTATCCAGGAAGTAATTGCTTGTTCTCAGGCCATTGAAAAATATCTGCCCCATACGGATGTGGCCATAGAATTGGGTGGCGAAGATGCTAAGATTACTTTTTATGATAAAGGGGGAACCATAGACCAGCGCATGAATGGTACCTGCGCTGGGGGCACCGGTGCCTTTATTGACCAAATGGCGGCTATACTGAAGACCGATGCAGCTGGTTTAAACCAACTTGCCCGTAGCTACCGAACTATATATCCCATTGCCGCCCGTTGCGGGGTATTTGCCAAAACCGACATTCAGCCTCTGTTAAACGAAGGGGCAGCCAAAGAGGATATTGCTGCCTCCATATTTCAATCGGTAGTCAACCAGACGGTTGGGGGGCTGGCTTGCGGTAAATCCATCCGGGGATATGTAGCCTTTTTGGGTGGCCCCTTATATTTCCTGTCCGAGCTGAGAAAGCGCTTTATGGAGACTCTTAAGCTGGACCCTGAACATGCCTTATTTCCAGAAAATGCTCAATACTATGTAGCTATAGGGGCAGCTTTGGCTTCTCGGGATGAAGAATCCTTTAATATCAACCAGCTGTTGTATAAGCTGCAAAACATAAGCGATATAAGTTTGGAGGACGTTCATCGGCTGGAACCATTGTTCGCCGATCCCCAGGAATTGCAGCGTTTTATAGCCAGACATGAGCAAAACCAAGTCATGAGGCGAGATCTGGCCGGATTTGCCGGTGATTGCTTTTTAGGCATAGATGCTGGTTCCACTACTACTAAAGCAGCCTTAATTGATAATGAGGGCCACCTGCTTTACTCCTATTATGCCAACAATGAGGGAAGTCCATTAAGCAGTACGGTGAAACTATTGCAGGACCTTTACCGCAACCTGCCATCCGGGGCTATAATCCGGAATTCCACTGTAACCGGATATGGAGAGGCCTTAATTAAGTCGGCCTTTGGCATTGATCTGGGCGAGGTGGAAACTATCGCTCATTACCGGGCTGCCGAACATTTTCTGCCCGGGGTTGATTTTATTCTGGATATCGGCGGACAGGATATGAAATGCTTAAAAATCAAAAATGGCACAATAGACAGCATTATACTAAACGAAGCCTGTTCTTCCGGATGCGGTTCTTTTATTGAAACCTTTGCCCAGTCCCTGAACCTGGAGGTAGAAGATTTTGCCCAAAATGCCTTGCTGGCTGAGAATCCAGTGGATCTGGGAACCCGCTGTACGGTATTCATGAATTCCATGGTAAAACAAGCTCAAAAAGAAGGAGCATCTATAGGGGACATATCAGCTGGTCTTTCCTATTCAGTGATAAAAAATGCCTTGTTTAAAGTAATTAAACTAAGAAACACCGAACAAACAGGAGAGAAAATAGTGGTACAGGGGGGGACTTTCCTCAATGACGCTATTCTGAAGAGCTTTGAAAATATTATAGATCGGGAAGTAGTTCGGCCTGATGTAGCTGGAATCATGGGAGCCTATGGGGCAGCCTTGATTGCCCAGGAAAAACTATCTCCCCAGTATGAGAGCACCTTAATTAATAGTGAAGCACTGCTTGGATTTAGCTTTAAAACCAGCATGGACCGATGTCAGGGTTGTTTAAACAACTGTATGCTTACCATTAATAAGTTCAGTGATGGTAGGTCCTTTATATCCGGCAATCGTTGTGAAAAGGGAGCTGGTTTGGAACGTAAAAACAGCAGCTTGCCCAACCTTTATGAATATAAATTGAAACGCTTAAATACTTATATTCCTTTAAAGCATAAAGAAGCTTACCGAGGTACCATAGGAGTCCCTATGGTATTAAACATGTATGAAAACTTTCCCTTTTGGTTTACCTTTTTTACCCAGCTGGGTTTTAGGGTCGAAAGATCTCCTCGCTCCTCCAAACAGATCTATGAACTGGGTCTGGAAACCATACCTTCAGAATCGGTGTGTTATCCGGGCAAAATGGTGCATGGACACATAATGGCATTGGTGAACCGTGGAATAAAGAATATTTTTCATCCCTCTATTATCTATGAGAAAAAGGAAATAGAAGAAGCCAATAATAGCTTTAACTGCCCCATAGTCATTTCCTATCCGGAAGTGATCAAGAATAACATGGATGTATTGAGGGAAAAGGGAATCAGGTACCTAAATCCCTTTTTGCCCTATGAAAATAAAGAGCGTTTAATAGCCAGGCTTTATGAAGAACTGGCCGAATTCGGGATTAAAAAGGGGGAAATTGCGGCAGCAGTTGAAGCGGCTTGGCAAGAAGAAGCCCTGGCCCGTTCTGACATTCGTCGGCAAGGAGAAGAAACCTTAAGTTTTCTGGAAAAAAATAATCAAAAGGGCATAGTTTTAGCTGGTCGCCCCTATCATATAGATCCCGAAATCAATCATGGCATACCAGGACTAATAAACTCCATGGGCTTTGCGGTATTAACCGAAGATTCCATCTCCCATCTGGGGCAGATTAACCGCCCCCTCAGAGTGGTCGATCAATGGATGTATCATACCAGGCTATATGCTGCCGCTAGTTATGTGGCTGGCCAGGATAGATTGGAATTAATTCAGCTCAACTCCTTCGGTTGTGG
>CAZPSR010000241.1:0-3039 GCA_964589135.1 uncultured Syntrophomonas sp. | reverse complement strand
AGTGCCCTCTTGTTTCAGCTCCAGGCTGAGTCCATTAACCATCAGGGAATTGCTGCTGGACTCTATACCCAAAGCATCCCCGATGTTTATGGATGCGTTTTGCCCCCGGTAGGTGACCCCGTCATTTATATTTAGCTTTAAAATGGATTCATGGACCCCATTAGAAAAGAGGCCGGAGCTATCTTCGCTAATGCTTATTTCTGAGTGGGTTCCGGTAGCTGTAGTGCTTAAAAAGAACCTATGGCTAGTGCTGTCATAGTTGGCTTTTATTCCCAGATAGGAGTTATTAAGCTTTTCACTAAGGGTGTAGATATTGTCCTGGTCAAGATCAAATTCCAAACTAGTTCCATTAATAGTAACTGTAATATTATCGCTAGCCGTAAACCCCCGATCAGCAAATTCTGTAAACTGATCAAAAAGAGTCAACATTTTGCCATCACCGTCTTTTTCCGGGGCCAAGGCTGAACTGCTGGCTTTGGATACCCCGGAGGCCAGTTGGTTAACGGTAACTACATGATTGCCTTCAATGGAACTGCCACCCACCTTGACCGAAGCAACACTTTCCTGGGAAGAAGTGGCAGAGTACTTGTTAAAAGTACCTTCCAGTCTCATATCAAATACCTGATCCCTGAATTCATAAAGAGCAGTGTTTAAAGTTCGATAGTCTTCTTGCTGCCATTGTAGATATTGTTTTTCTTGTTCCAGTTTATCCATGGGTATCCTGTGGGCAGCCATCATACTGCTGACCATAGCATCTACATCCAAGCCTGAAGCAAGTCCTAATATTCTGGAAGCTGAACTGATGGTTGTCATTGGCTATTTCTCCTTTCCCGGCTAGGCTTTCTCGTCCACCAGCAGACCTATTTGTTCCCAGATCATGGCTACTATATTCAGGACTCTTTCCGGCGGCACTTCCCGAATCAAGTCTCCGCTCTGTTCGTCCACTACTTTCACTATTATATCTTTGGTTGGTTCATGAACCGAAAACTCTAAGCGAGTCTTGCGTATGGCCAGGATTTCATTTACCTGTTCCACCGCGGCAGCCAAACCTGGCAGATCAAGTTCATTTCTATTGTTCTTTTCCCAACCCTTATGTTTCTGCCCTAGCTCTTTTTCTTTAGTCATGGTTGGTCCTTCGGGATTTGGATTGCGAACAAGATTAGAAGTCAAAATATTCGCCGATATCACCATAACTTTCCTCCTATTATTTTTCTCTTTTGTTTGTCGTAATATCCCAGCTCAAAACTGTCTCATCAATTAGTCGAGCGGACAAATTCTCTTCCTTTACTGCTTCTAGAATTTCTTCCCTGACAATAGAAATATCCTGATCTGCTATTATGCCAATTTTGACTTTATTGCCCTCAATAGCTAGCACTTTTATTATTATGTTTTCTCCAATCAATATACCTTGATCAACCTTCCGGGATAGAACTAACATTGGCTTACCCCCATAACTACAGTCTTCGGATCAAACATTAATAAGAGGGTACTTAATCATAGTACTTTCTCTTTCGATGATTATTTGCTTGGCTTTCTTACGGCTCCAGTTTATTATCAAAGGACCAATTAGATTGGTTGTGGCATTTTTAAAACCGCTTTTTGGAACGCTAACTATAGTGTAAACCAGCACATCTTCTGGAGCCGATATTTCGAGTTGTTCTACCATTTCATCGCTTAATTCTATGTAATAATCCTTTTTGATTTTGAAGGGATCAACTAACAGAAATGTTGCGGTCAGATCATCAATCGACTGCAAGCATTTAAAAGCAGGGTTCTCATCTATATCCAGCAAAATATATCGATTGAGATGCTCAAAAGCCAGCAAACCCGGCTCAAATCTAATAATGTTGGCTTCTTCAATTGGAATTTCGCCAAATCTGGCAGTATTCACTTTCATCCTTATCAACTCCGTACTATCGTAAAAAATCTATTAAGCTGGGTTGTATTATCTTGGCCCCTACCGCCAGAGAGGCTTCATAGACTACCTTCTGGGCACTATAGGAAATAGAAGCCAGGCCATAATCAGTATCCTCTAATTTGCTTACTAATTTGGTCAGATTTAATTCGTAAGCGGAAGCTCTTTTTAAGGCGGTTGCCATACGATTAACCTTGGCTCCCACCACTGCCCGTTCAGAAATTACGTTGTCCAGCAATTTATCAAAATCCTCTATAAGGGAGCCAACAGAGTCCTGGTCCCCGCTATCCAGCGCTGTTCTTAGTTCAATCAATTTTTCAAATACCGCATTTGGCTTATTATTATTACCCTCGGCATCAGTATGGAAGGTCATTCTCCCACAGGAAATATCAATAGTCACTCCTGCTTCAACGTCAATCTTATGGGAATATATTTGATCCAGCTTCTGAGCGATAGCCTCCGGGGAACTTTCTTCCCAGTTGTCTGATCCAAATTGCACTGCGACAATCTTGCCATCTTCCTGACTCTCTATGGCAAAGGGAGCAGGATAGGATTTACCCCCGCCGAATATATATCTGCCGGCATAATTGGTATTGGCAATTTGCACCATTTCTCCCACCAGCCCGTCTGCCATATAAGCCAGAGCAGCCATGGATTCCGGGGTGGTAGTACCGGTAGCGCCAGTTACCGCTAAATCCCGAGCCTTTTGCAAAACATCGTTGGCCTGGGACAAGGCTACATCACTGGTATCCAGCCATCCAGTGGCATCCTCCATATTACGATTGTACTGCTCCTGGGCTTTTAAGGCCGATTTGGCACTGAGCAGCTGACCTGTGGCAATGGTATCATCGGAGGGTCTGTTGATTTTTTTACCAGAAGCAATCTGCTTTTGATAAAAATCCATTTTTTGCAGATTTTTATTCGCATTGTTAATAACGGATTGGGTCAACATCCTATTGGTAATTCGCATCTCATTCACCTACGCCTTCAAACCATGTATTATGGTATTTAACATTTCGTCGATAACGCTTATTATTTTGGCACTGGCATTAAATGCGTGCTGATAAAGCACCATATTAGCGATCTCTTCGTCCTCATTAACCCACTTGACGGACTCTCTTCGT
>CAZPSR010000240.1:0-3045 GCA_964589135.1 uncultured Syntrophomonas sp. | reverse complement strand
ACTCGATCACTTTGGCAAGCAGCTCTTCTTTTCCAAAGAGCGATTGAAACGACTCTATGATGTTGTTTTGGCTATCTTCCATATTATTTCCCATTTTTTTAGTCCCTTTTTATACCTGCCATCTTCAGGCTTTCCGCATCCTTAGGGAGCAGCCACATATTAGCCATTTTCTCTGCCCCCTCAATCCGCCCATCTGCACAATACAGTGTTACCATCCGGCTTCCGATACCCTATTTTTCTCCTGCTTCTTTAACAGTACAGTCATTCAGCATGATATCCCCATATTGTTTTTATTATATTACAGATTTCATTTTATTTCCATGTTTAGAAATATAATGAGGCCGGAAATACCTGAACACCTTTAAAGCACAGCATACGTGACTTATAGGCTGATGATATTCTTTAATTAACCAAAATAACTCGGGGTCAGACCCCGAGTTATTTGTGAGCTTTCATTTATTATAAAGCGATTTTCTCTACCCGGCAGGGTATACGCCGGTGCATGGGTGTGCACATCTCATCCCGGTCTTTTCATTTGCAGCTACACAATTAAGGGAACAAGCATACAGCTAGCCTTTTTCCATACTTCCATCTGTGAATATCTCCCTTAACTGAACACCAGACTAATCATGGGTTGTATTTACCCGGCCGTGAACTGTTCTTCACCAAGCTTATAATAAATGCGCCGCACCTGTATAACACCCCTCCCCGTGGTTTTTCAATATCTCCTCTATAGCGAGGTATCAAAGATACTAGTCTTTTCCTTCAACATAAAACAATCTTTTCCTGTAAAATGATACCATTTACTCATGGGTTCTTTGGCAAATAAAAGCCACATTGGTTGCTCTCATCGCATGTTGAATCCCGGACTGACTTTCCCTGAGTCAAGGACTGGCAATTCTTACCCCCAGGCCTCAGGTCTTGCAACTACACAAAAACAATACGAATTGTGCTCATCGACGCTTTTAAGGAATCTACTTATAAATAGTAGTTCTCATTATCCTTTTATATAGGAGCGTTCTCGACTAAGTACCTTCTTTCCTCATTGAGTTTCTCAACCTTCTCCTGGTTTTCGAGCTGCAATTTCTGCAGATCCTGAATAGTTCCTTCTATTTTTTGCATAAGCTGGCGGGTGTTTTTTTGCGCAGTATTGATCTGTGATTGGACAATCCAGTCAAATAATAATCCATCCAGGAGGAAATCAGCCATGGTTGCTAAGCCCTTAATTTCTATGGATTCATTAGTTTTGTGAACATCAGCTAATTCGGTTTGAAAATCTTGTAGTATTCGTTGGGCATGATCTATTTTACGCCGAGCATTTCCGATGTGAGAATGCTTTATAGAAGTGGTTATAAGACCTCCTCCCAGAATATCAACGACACCCCAACTCTGAGCACTGCTAAGGCTTTTTTCTACTTCGGCTAAAGCCTTAATTGCTTTTTCCCCAGTATCAATAGCTTCCACCAGTTCCTTACATTCTGCTTGCCGGCGGCCTAATTCTTCTGCTAATTTAAAAAGGCCCTGGGCTTCAGGCCCACCAGAATGAAGTAAATATTTTTCCTTATCCTTAACAGCCTGCTGGTATTGTGCTTGAGAATCCTTTCGGGCGTCTAATTCATTATCTATTCGCTTGATATCTGCTTCTAAAGTTAGCAGGTAAGCACTGGCAGCATCAAATTTCATTTTGGCTGCCAGGTATTCTTCCTGTTCCTTGTGTTTAGCCATTTCTTTGGTGCCTTTAAGGCTATGCCAGAAACTTTGCAGGGATAGGCCCTCCAGCCTTTTAACATCTTTACCTTCTAGAACTAACTGCTTTTTGAGTTCCTGCAAATGTTCCTTTTTTTTGCTAAGGATTTGACAAGCCGCTTCCCGGCGATGTAATAGTTTTTCTTGCTCTTTTGCCATCTTCGCTGCCTGGGCCAAGCGTTCATGAATATCCATTTTATTCCTCCCCCGCCCGTCATAGACGCTTCCACGATTCTCATTACGAGTCGCTCGTAGATCATCCGCAGATTTATAACACCAACAATGCACTTCATGACAAATTTAATTTCTAGCCGTTCCGGCAGTGGTGATAAGGAAAAACAGCACGCCTTGATGACTTCATTACGTTTACCCTTGTCAAACCCTTGAACCTCCGTAGGGCTTTGGACACCGGATATACTTCTGATAAAATTGCTAGCCTCAGTATCATTTAGTCTGACATCTTGATCAAAGTCTAGGCATCAATCCTGGAACAAATGGCCCGGCGGCCATACTTCCAGTTATACCAATAGACGTAGCTAGCGCCAATCCGCTTAAAAGCTATGCCCAAGTCTTCTGTTTCTTCCTTCTATTAGCTAATCGGAATTGACCTTTCTAATATTCTTTTCTTAAGGTCTAAAACCTTCTCCTCTATTATCTCAGCCGTTTCTATAAATTCCTCATCTTCTTTCCCCGTCGGATCATCGATTTCCCAATCCTCTCTGTATTTGCAGGGCAGATAAGGACACTCCACATTGCATCCCATAGTAATAACTATATCCGCTTGCGGGATGTCATCAATCAATTTTGAATATTGTTCTGCTTCCATATCAAGGTTATATAGCTGTTTAATAATCCTGACTGCACCTTGATTGATTTGAGGTTTGGTTTCCGCCCCGGCCGAATAGCTTGCAATAACATCTCTGGCTAAATTCTTCCCTAGTGCTTCGGCCATTTGGCTTCGGCAGGAATTATGAACACATATAAAGGCCGCTTTAATTTTTTCCCGCCAGAACTTACACCTCTTCCAAAGCTTTGGGCAAACCATTTTTATCATAGTATTTTCTCTTAAAAAATAATGCTGCGTTTACCAAACTTATCATTACCGGCACTTCAATCAATGGTCCTATAACAGCAGCAAAAGCAACCTCAGAACCAATCCCGAAGACGGCTACGGATACAGCAATGGCTAACTCGAAATTATTGCTGGCAGCGGTAAAGGCTAATGTTACAGTCTGATCATATCTAAATCCCCACCGATAGGCGGCAAAAAAGCTGGCAAAGAACATAACAGCAAAATAA
>CAZPSR010000239.1:0-3084 GCA_964589135.1 uncultured Syntrophomonas sp. | reverse complement strand
AGCTACTAGCTACCAAGTGGAAATCGAATTTGCGAAAAACTATTGACAGTACCAGGGTGTTAAGCACATACTGTAAAAAATAAGGAATCAAAGGAGGTAGATTTTATGTTGGTTAGTAAACCGGCTCCCCTATTTCAGGCTGAGGCATTCCACAATGGAAAAATAACTAAAGTAAAACTCGAAGACTTTAAAGGCAAATGGGTAGTACTCTGTTTTTACCCCGGGGATTTTACCTTTGTATGACCTACTGAGATATCAAGTATAGCCGTGGGCTATAATAAACTACAGGAAATTAATGTGGAAGTAATATCCATTAGCGTAGACAGTGCATTCTCCCATAAGATTTGGAATGAAACCGAGCTATCCAAAATGGTAGATGGGGGTGTACCCTTCCCCATGGTATGTGACCGGGGGGGGAAAATCGGTAAATTGTATGATGTATATGACGAAGATGCTGGAGTTAACGTACGGGGCAGGTTCCTCATCGACCCTCAGGGAATAATACAGGCGGCCGAAGTCCTGTCGCCTCCGGTGGGCAGGAATCCTCAGGAATTGCTGCGCCAGATCCAAGCCTACCAGCACAACCAGGCTACCGGAGAGGTAATGCCCTCTGGATGGGTGCCCGGGGAAGGTACCCTGAAACCCTCAACTGACCTGGCCGGCAATGTATGGAAGGTATGGCAGCCCAAAAAGTAAGACTAAATTTGCATAAGAAGGGGCTGTGCCGAAACTTCGGTTTGGCCCAGCCCCTTCTTTGCTCCTTAGAGGGGCGACCTGTGGTCGACCGCCTGTGAACAGTAATAAAAGTTGTGATACGGTTTCGCGAATTTTATCGAATGTTAGTTGGAATAAGTTTAATCCACCGGTCCAGTCTATTCCAGTTCAGATCTGATTGCGGTCCAGGTTTTCCCTGGCATTATAGGCTTTAATATGAATAGAGTTATCGCTTAGATATGCAAATTCGGGAACCGTATCTTTGGCTTTTTTGTCCTCTCCAGCTGCAGCCGAAGATATGGTATTGGCTATGCGAATCTGGCCCGGGCAAAGGTTTAAGGCAAAAACAATGCTCTGGTTGTTGCCGTAATAACCAGCATGGGCTATGCCCTCCAATTTACCCAGGACGATGATATCGGCACCGGCTATGATTTCTGAGCTCTCATGAACATCACCCCAGACAATAACCGACCCCTCGGAATGGATCTTCTGTCCGCTGCGCACATTGCGGTGGATAAACAGGTCTTTACTGTAAGCCCGGTTAATACTCAGTTCGATATTATTTAATATCATGCCATATTCCAGACAAAGCTGCTGCAGTTGGGAAATATCCTCAAAGGAAAGGGAGTTAAGTCCCTTTCCTTTAAATATCACCGGTGAACCTTCAAACAACTGGGGGTTAGCGGAAAACCGGTTTCGTAAGATCTCCAGATATTCCTCCCCCGGTCCTTCTTCAAAAATGATTACCAGGTTATTATTAATTCCTTTAATTTTAATTTTGGCCAAAACCGCTACCTGCCTTTAATGGGAATGCTGATGTCCAAGGCGGAATGCCTTCCTTCCCGGATAAAATTAACTTCAGGCTTCCCGGCGATTTCTATGTGTTTGGCTATGACCTGGATAATCTCTGCTTGAATAGTTTCCATAAGTTCGCCGGAAGTGCCGGCCCGGTCATGAGCCAAGACTACTCGTAAGCGGTCATTGGCCTGACGTCTACTGGAATGATCTTCTTGCTTAAACATGTTTTTTAAAAAAGTTAGCACCTTTACTACCCCCTTCTATCTGGCAGGTAAGAGACTTCTTCCCAGATCCCTTAATTTACTCCAGAAGGAATTATCATCCAATTGCAGGAAGGGAACATCTTGACCGCTTATTCTCTGGGCAATGTTATTGAAGGCCTGAGCTGCCTGGCTGCGTTGATTTAGTATAATGGGCTCCCCTTTATTGGTAGAGATTATTACATTTTTGTCTTCAGGTACGATGCCCAAGAGATTAATACACAGGTGTTCAGTTAAGTCTTCTATACTCATCATATTGCCGCTTTTTACCATGTCGTTTTGCACCCGGTTTACCAGCAGGTTAATATCCTTATACTGGGCTGATTCCAGCATACCGATTATTCTGTCTGCATCTCTTACCGCAGAGACTTCGGGATTGGTAACTACTATAGCTTGGTCGGCGGCGGCAATAGCATTTTTGAAGCCCTGTTCTATACCCGCCGGGCAGTCTATAAATATGTAATCAAATTCTTGCTTTAAATCATCGCAGACCTTTTGTACCTGTTCCGGCGTAATATCTTCTTTATTCCGGGTTTGAGCTGCCGGCAGCATAGACAGGCAAGGAAATCTTTTGTCTTTAACCAAGGCTTGCTTTAAGGTACACTCGCCTTCAATGACCTGAACAATATCATATATTACCCGGTTTTCCAGACCGAGGATCAAGTCCAGCTTTTTCAAGCCGATGTCCAGGTCCATAACCGCTACTTTATAACCCATGCTGGCCAGAGAAGTACTCAGATTGGCTACGGTGGTAGTCTTGCCTACCCCCCCTTTACCCGAAGTCACTACAATGACCTCACCATTTGCTTGGTTATTTTCCATTAAATAAGGACCTCCCTTTATAATTGTCGAATAAAATCAGGCTATGGTAGCATTTATTTATTGATCCACCTACTATTCTAAATGATATGTGGTCCGGAATAAACTGCTAAATTGGGAAAATGTCCAATAATGAGGGTGGATTGCGGAATTTGGCCTATAAAGTAATATGAGCCCTGGGGTGGGCTCATATGGAGAGGGAATGTGATGGAATTTATGTTTTTATTTTATTATGGGGGGTGAAGGTTAAATATATTATTACATAAACCGACAAAATAAGCAATAATCTTTTAAATATTCTCTAAAAAAATCAAACCTCTAAATATCGAGGTTTGTAAACGATCAAGTCTTTAAAGGGATGAATTGTCATACTTTGTCGATAACCATATTCCATAATTACTAGCCAATAAAAAAAGGAACAGAATAACTGTCTTCTGTTTCCTTACTAGGTATCCCATATTTGAATTAGTCTGAATATAGGGATTATAGGTGT
>CAZPSR010000238.1:0-3085 GCA_964589135.1 uncultured Syntrophomonas sp. | reverse complement strand
ACAGGTGCGTTTTAGGCCCAGCTACTTCCCCTTCACCGAACCCAGTGCGGAAATGGATATTTCTTGTGTAAACTGCCAGGGGGCGGGTTGCCGGGTGTGTTCCCACACCGGATGGCTGGAAATACTGGGGGCCGGAATGGTGAACCCCCGGGTTCTGGAATACGGTGGTTATGATCCGGAAAAAGTGACTGGGTTTGCCTTTGGCATGGGTATTGAGAGAATAGCCATGCTCAAATATGGCATCAATGATTTGCGCCTGTTTTTTGACAATGACCGCAGATTCTTGAAGCAATTTTAGGAGGTAGGGTATGGCAGTATCAATTAGTTGGCTAAAACAATATGTGGATATAGAATGGACTCCCCAGGAACTGGCCCACCGCTTGACTATGGCTGGAATAGCCATTGAAGGGGTGGAAGAAACAGACTCCGATGCCATTATGGACCTTGATTTAACCCCCAACCGGGGAGATTGCTTGGGGATGATAAATCTGGCCCGGGAGGTATCGGCCCTAAATGGGAAAGAACTGAGGATACCTACCATTAAATTAAATGAAAATCGAGAAAACATTAATGATTATATTAAGGTTGAAATAGCGGCACCAGACTTATGCCACCGTTATGCAGCCCGGATGGTTAAGAATGTTGAGATAAAACCATCACCCCCATGGCTGCAAAATATCCTGGTGAGTGCCGGAGTTCGGCCTATCAATAATATTGTTGACATTACCAATTATGTTATGTTGGAAAGCAATCAGCCTCTGCATGCCTTTGATTATGATCTGCTGAGCCCGGCCAAGACTATAGTAGTGCGCAAAGCAGAATATGGGGAGAATTTCACTACCCTGGATGAAGTGGAAAGAGAGCTGGATTTGGATAGTCTGGTGATTACCGATAGTATTAGGCCGGTTGCCTTAGCCGGTATTATGGGCGGATTGAACAGCGAAATAAAAGACCATACCAAGAACGTTTTGATTGAATCGGCCAACTTCTTAAACACCAATATTCGGCGGACCTCTAAAAAGCAGGGATTAAGGAGTGACTCCTCAGTTAGGTTTGAAAAAGGGGTTGATCCCAATGGAGCTATCTATGCAGTTAACCGGGCGGCTCAGCTTATGCAGGAAATTGCCGGGGCTGAAGTGGTAAAGGGTATATGTGATGTATATCCAGGCCGAAAAGATCCTTTGCTTCTTCGCTTGCGACCGGAACGGGTCAATTATCTATTGGGAACCCAATTGGCTTCCAGTCAGATTAAGGATTGTTTAACCCGCTTGCAGTTTAAAATTAAGGATAAGAAGGAATTTATCGAAGTAGAGATCCCTTCCTACCGACCAGATATATCGATGGAAGTTGATTTGATTGAAGAAGTAGCTCGCCTTTATGGTTATGATAAGGTTCCGGACACCTTGCCGGTGAGCCCTAATTGTGGAGGGCTTACCGATTTTCAACGTTTCCGGGACCAGATTAAAGAAGTGATGGCAGTCTATTTTTATGAGGTAATAAACTATAGTTTTATCAGTCCCAGTCTTTATGACCGGATAATGCTACCCCAGGATAGTCCTTTGCGCCAGTTCATAAAGCTAGCTAATCCTTTGTCAGAAGAACAGAGTGTTATGCGCACCTTGCTCTTGCCGGGTCTATTGGAGAATGTAAGTAAGAATCTGGCTCGGCGCAATCACAATTTACATTTCTTTGAAATGGGGTCGGTATATTATCCTGCTTCAGAGCGCTTGCCCCGAGAAGAATTAAAGTTGGGGGCTATAGTGGCCGGTAGGGTGGAGCTAAATTGGCTAAAGAATCAAGTTGACCTGGATTTTTATTATCTCAAAGGTATCGTGGAAATACTCCTGGTAGAACTGGGCCTAAGGGATTATGTTTTTGTAGCCAGCCAGGAGCCATCCTATCATCCGGGGCGAACCGCCCGCATAATGTGTCAGGGTCAGGAAATTGGGGTTATTGGCGAAGTGCACCCCCGGGTATTGGAGGAATTTGATATAGGTCAAAAGGCCTGTGCTTTTGAGCTGGATGTAAGTCTTATGTTTATGCTAAAAGGAAAGAAAAGCATGATGGAGCAGATTGCTAAATATCCTTCTATCGAAAGAGATATTGCAGTACTGTTAAAGCAGGAGACAAAAGCTTCCGAAGCTATTAAGGTAATCAAAGATTCGGCTTCCGAACTGCTGCAGGAGGTAATTGTTTTTGACCTTTATGCTGGTGAACAGGTACCGGAAGGATATAAGAGCGTAGCTTTCCGCTTGACTTTTCAATCCATGGACCGGACCTTAAAGGAAAAAGAAATTAACCAGCTGATCGAAGATATCCTGGCCAGTTTGGATCAAGGATTGCAAGCCCAGCTCAGATAAAGCCCAGTTGTCCCTATGATAATTTACCTCCGGTCTTTAGTATAAGGCCGGAGGTTTTTTGTATGCCCAGGGTAATTGGCATTATTAAATAAGGTAGGTATAGACCAAGCTTTGGCATCATAGATATGCTAAAAGCGGATCTTAATGGGGCTGGGGGGAAGAAACCATAGATATAGTGCTGCGGCAGGCTCTTTGCCTGGGAACCATGGGCCATGGGGGGATAGTGATGGAAAAAATCCTTATCGATGGCAGTGGTCAGGAAGTAATAAGGCTGGCCCATAAAGAAAAAACTGGGTCCCACCTGTATCAGAAGGTAGCCAAACCTCTGGAGTTGGTGGAAGATGATTTTTATGAATTAATTAAACAGGGTGTGGAATGCCGGGTAATATCACCAGTATTACAGGCCGGCATGAAAACTGTAATCAGAAGCACAGATGCCCTCTCCCTATCCACTAAGCCAATTCATGCCAGTCCCTATTGTGAGGTTTATGCCCGGGGGGAATTATCCAGTGCTAATCATATTTATTGCATGGAACGAATATTCTGGCCTGGTTTAAATATTTTTAACATTCGTCTGGCAATGGGGGAAAACAATGATAAAGGTCTTTGGATTATGCACTTAAGCCCTCCCTGTATGAGTGAAGAAGAATTTTTGTACCTTTTTAAAGATGCTCTGGGAAAAGGGGTTTTTAGTAAAGTGTTTATAAACGCCCTCCTGGCCCTGC
>CAZPSR010000237.1:0-3190 GCA_964589135.1 uncultured Syntrophomonas sp. | reverse complement strand
TAAAAATGACACTATCACCTTGCGGCTGCGGGGGCCATCAAATTCGGCGAAGAAAATTCCCTGCCAGGTTCCCAGTATAAGCTTTCCATCCTGTACCGGAATTATTTCCGATGCTCCTAAAAGGCTGGCTTTAATATGGGCCTCGGAATTACCTTCCCGGTGCTTAAACTCCAGGGCAGGAAGCACTTGATCCAACCCGGTTATGATGTCGGCTTTAACATCCGGGTCCGCATTCTCGTTGATGGTGACGGCAGCAGTTGTATGGGGTACAAACACCAGACAGGCCGATTTCTCAAGCCCCTGTTCCCGGGCCAGTTTTCCAATCTGATCGGTGACCTCAATCAATTGCTGCTCTTTACTGCTTTTGATATTGATGCTGAACAAATTTATCTGCCTCCCTTAATCTAATTTTATTTCTTTAGGTATCTCTTGTTTTCGCTTATTTCATATTTCCACTGGGACTGCTTGGTGAATGGCCTGGCAAATCTTGCTATCTTTAAGAAACATAAGCTAATTTTCCACCCTCCAACATAGTAATAGTATAGATTACTTCTCTAGAGGTTGGAAATGTGGAGGAATTATTAATAATCGCCCTGGCTGCAGGTTTATGTACCCTGATAGGGGCTTCTTTACTCTTCTTAAAGCGAGATTGGAATGACCGGGCTTTGGCTGTGTTTCTGGGATTAGCCGCCGGAGTTATGGCAGCAGTGGTCTTACTGGATATGATGCCATCGGCTCTGCTTTATGACTGGACGGCAGCTCTGGGGGGGTTAGCCCTTGGATTTCTATTTCTAGGGGTATTTAATCGTCTAGTGTTTTCTGGCCTGAAGCCGGGAGATAGTTTACTTGGTTTAGGATACTTAATCATGCTGGGAATTGCCCTGCACGACCTGCCGGAAGGCATGGCTATTGCTTTGGGCAGTGAACTCAAAGCCAGAACCGGTATGGTCATAGCCCTGGCTATAGGAATTCATAATATACCTGAAGGCATGGCCATTGCAGCTCCTCTGCTAATGGGGGGACTTAAGAGATTACATATACTCTGGCAGGTCTTGCTTTTGGGCCTGATTACTCCCTTGGGCACTCTCCTGGGGCTATTGTTAATGGAAGCCTTGCCCGGCCTATTACCCTGGCTGATGGGTTTAGCATCTGGAATCATGGCCTATCTGGTGCTGTGCCAGCTCTGGCCAGAAGCCGGCCGAAAAGGAAGGCGATCCAGGTGGATGGGCCTTTTTATCGGCATCAGCATAATAACCCTGGCCACATTTATATGAGCTGGGGAACGGTAGTCAATTTCTTTTGAAATAAATTCTAGCCGGTGGCTAAATTAGCCAAGAAGATCAGTTGAGCAGGATACGAGTTCCTGCCGCCAGTAATAGTATGCCTAAGATATCACTATAGTGAAAGACATATTTTTTCATCCCAAAAAGCCCCAGGCTATCGATGACCAGAGCTGTTATGATCTGGGCAGCAATAATGGCCGTAGTGGCATTGCCAACCCCCACTTCAGGAATTACCCGTACTACCGCATATATAATGATTACATTGAGTACTCCTCCCAGGTAGGCATACCAGGGTGCCTGAGCAAGTTTACTCAGGTTGCTGAAGCCTATCCCGCCTACTATAATAATGGCCAAAACGGTAATAGTCCCGATCAGATGAACTATCAGGGTAGACTCCCATACCCCCAGGACTTTGCCTAAAGCTGCATTTAAAGTTCCCTGTACTGCCATGGCGGCTCCAGCCAGAGCAGCTAGACCCAGAGATAAATATTTTAACATTAGACCTCTCCTCTTTTTTCCTGTTATTGTTCTCTTAAGCCGATATTTTATTCTAAAGACGTAATTCGCCATAAAACAGCTTAGCAATAGAAGCCGTTACTTTGGTCAATTTTGCAGCTGGGAGGGGGAAGAGAAGGAGATGGGGGCTAGGGAGTAGAATTATTGTAGAACATATGTTTTTGCTTATTTGTTAGTTTAAAGGAGTGGAGCCGGTGGCGGTAAAATTTGTTTTGGGCCGAGCAGGAGTGGGGAAAAGCCGGTATATTTTCCAGGAGATTAAACAGGAACTGGCTTTGGATCAGGAAAAGTCTCTGATACTCTTGGTGCCGGAACAGTATACCCTACAAGCGGAGCGGGATTTATTAAAAACCCTTAATCTTGCTGGGATTATGGGGGTGGAGGTATTAAGCATCAGCCGGCTGGGACACAGAATACTGAATGAAACCGGTAGAAGCCAGAAAACTTTTATCAACCAGCAGGGTAAGCAAATGCTCTTGCAGCGAATAATGAACGAAGAAGGAGCTCAGCTGACTATTTACTCCCGGGCCAGTCGACAGCAGGGTTTTATTAAGGGGCTGGCGGAGCTGATTACGGAGCTTAAACAACAGGATATTACGCCTGAACAATTGCAGGAAAAGGCTAGCAAAGTTGAAAGCCCTAGTCTGGAGCAGAAACTGCATGATATTGCCCTCCTGTATCAGCATTTTAACCTCCATTTGCAGGAGCATTACCTGGATATGGAGGACTATATCAATCTGGTCATTGATAGGATGAAGGACTCTCAGCTACTGGCCGGAGCCCGGGTCTGGATCGATAGTTTTACTACCTTTTCCTCCCAGAGCTTAAGGGTTATCGAAGAAATAATGCTGCGGGCCGATGAAACGGTGATCTCCCTTACCCTGGATCCCCGCCTGGATGTAAGAGATGCTCAAATCTTCGATTTATCCTGGTATACCTACCATAAGATTAAGAAAATAGCGGATAAGCAAGGCTTAGAGCTTAAACGGGTTCAACTCATGGAACCAGGAGCAAAGGATAAAAAGCCGGCCCTGCTATTCCTGGAAAAAGAGCTTTACAGTTATCCCTTTCAAAGTTATGAACCAAGCTGCCCGGAAATTAGTATATTTGGGGCCCGTAGTATGATTACTGAGGTGGAACAACTGGGGGCCCAGGTGCTGGAACTGGTTCGAGAACGGGGCTACCGTTACCGGGATATTGCGGTAGTATGCAACAGCCTGGGAACTTACGGACCATTAATTAAACGGGTTTTTGCTAAATATGCCATCCCTATTTTCCTGGATGAAAAGCGGGAAATAATGAGCAATCCCATTATTGAACTGATTCTTTCAGTCTTGGAATTGTCCCGGGGCCGATATCGCTACCAGGATATGTTTCGCTATCTAAAGACC
>CAZPSR010000236.1:0-3198 GCA_964589135.1 uncultured Syntrophomonas sp. | reverse complement strand
AAAAATATTTGGAGCCAAACAAGGAGTAAAACTTATTCATAATGCAGATATAGTGGCTAATTTTTGCAATGATATAGTCGGTGATATAGCCGGAACTTTAAGCGGAGCTATTGGAGCTGGCATAGTAATTACTTTAAGTAGGCAACTGCCCAAAGCCGATGTGGTCCTGGTGGGAGCGGTGATGACCAGTATGATTGCTGCTCTGACTGTGGGAGGTAAGGCCATGGGGAAAAAGATGGCGGTTAAAAATGCAGACCAGATTATTTTCAAAGCCGCTACAGTAGTAGCCTGGGGGGAAGAGCTGAGCGGTCTGGAATTATTTAAAAACAGAAAGTGAGCCTAAATATGCCAGGAATACTTGAAGGCCTAAAATCATCCGAAGACCTTAAGCAATTGAATATTAAAGATATGAATGTCCTGGCGGCCGAAATCCGGGATTTGCTGATAACCAGTGTATCTCGCTGTGGAGGGCACCTGGCACCTAATCTAGGGGTAGTTGAATTAAGCATAGCCTTGCACTATGTTTTTAATACCGCCCAGGATCGAGTAATTTGGGATGTAGGTCACCAGAGTTATGTACATAAAATGCTTACCGGACGCAGGGAAGCTATGTCCACTTTGAGGCAATATGGAGGCTTAAGCGGCTTTCCCAAAAGCGAAGAATCCATTCATGATGCCTTTAATACCGGCCACAGCAGCACCTCTATTTCTGCGGCTCTGGGCATGGCCATAGCTCGGGATTTACAGCAGGAAAATTACTCGGTAGTGTCTGTAATAGGGGATGGAGCCTTAACCGGTGGTATGGCCTTTGAGGCCTTAAACCATGCCGGAATTGAAGGGCGTGACCTGATAGTGATTTTAAATGATAATGAAATGTCGATTTCCAGGAATGTGGGAGCAATGTCAGGATACCTGAACCGGCTCCGTACGGATCCATCCTATTCCCGTACCAAGGAGGAGATTGAGCACCATCTGATGCGTATCCCGGGAATCGGTCCCAATATTGCCCGGGCCGCTGGAAAATTTAAAGATTTGCTCAAGTATTTAATGGTGCCCGGCATTTGGTTTGAAGAATTAGGTTTTACTTATATCGGGCCGGTAAATGGACATGATCTGAATGAAATTCTGCCAGTACTGAATAATGCCCGAAAAATGAAAGGACCCGTTTTTATTCACGTTATCACCGAGAAAGGAAGGGGATATGAACCTGCCCGTCGGGATCCCAAAACCTTTCATGGGGTGGGCCCTTTTGATATTAACACTGGCAAAACCATTAAGAAACCCATCAAAACTTATACCGAAATATTTGGCGAATATATGCTAAAGCGGGCTGAGACCGATCCCAAGTTGGTGGCCATCACTGCTGCTATGGCCAGTGGGACTGGCTTAAGCGAATTTGCCCTCCGTTATCCTAAACGCTTTTTTGATACCGGCATATGTGAACAGCATGCAGTGACTTTGGCTGCGGGAATGGCTAAAGCCGGCCTGCACCCAGTAGTAGCCATATATTCCACCTTTTTACAACGAGCCTATGACCAAATAATCCACGATGTAGCATTGCAAAAACTGCCAGTAATTTTTGCTATAGACCGGGCCGGTCTGGTGGGGGAAGATGGTCCTACTCACCATGGGGTTTTCGATCTGGCCTATCTGAGAAATATACCTGATTTCACCTTAATGGCTCCATCTAATGAAAACGAACTCTTGGACATGCTCTATACTGCCTTTACTATTAATGGGCCGGTAGCCATACGCTATCCTCGGGGAGCCGGGGAAGGGGTAAAGCTAGAGGAAGTCAGGCAGCTCCTGCCCTGGGGTGAAGCCCGGATAATTAAGAAGGGTGGCGATTTAGCCATTATGGCCATAGGACGAGGGGTGAGCATAGCCAGGGAAGTGGCCGGTTTATTAGAAGGGAAGGGCATTGGCACTCTGTTGGTAGATGCCAGATTTGTCAAGCCGCTGGATGTTGATTTAATTACCCGCATTGGAGTTAATTATCAGCGTTTGGTCACTATTGAAGACAACTGCCTGGAAGGTGGATTTGGTAGTGCGCTGTTGGAAGTTTTAGCTGAGAAAAGCCAAGAGCTTGAGGTGTTGCGTATGGGCATACCAGACGAATTTGTTGAACAGGGAAGAGTAGACCTGTTGTTGAATTACTTGAATATGGATGCGGTATCCATAGTTGAGACTATTATCAATAAATGGCCCGAACTATTAGGTTACAACAGGGAATTGGGGTTGTTGAATTTTGGGCAAAATTAGACTGGATACCCTCCTATACCAACAGGGTTTGACCAGTAGCAGGGAACAGGCCAAAGCCCTTATCATGGCCGGACAAGTAAGGGTTAATAAAGAGCTGGTTGATAAGCCCGGGACCAATGTTAATCCTGATGTGAGTATAGAGCTTAATTCCTCTCCCCGTTATGTCAGTCGGGGAGGGCTGAAATTGGAAAAGGCCATTAAGGAATTTGCAGTTGATTTTAGCTCCGCCGTGGTTCTGGATGTAGGAGCTTCAACCGGTGGTTATACTGACTGTGCTCTACAAAATGGAGCCCGCAAGGTTTTCGCCGTTGACGTAGGTTATGGACAGCTGGACTGGAAGCTGCGCCAAGACCCACGGGTGATTAATCTGGAGAAAACCAATATCAGATACCTGAACTTGGATACTCTGGGTGAAAGGGTAGATATTATTACGGTTGATGTTTCTTTTATATCCACCCGGTTGGTATTTCCAGTTCTTAGCCAGCTCCTTAAAGAACAGGGAATGGTCATATCATTGATCAAACCTCAGTTTGAAGCTGGGAAAAAACAGGTGGGTAAAAAGGGAGTGGTTAGAGATGCTGCCATACATCAGGAGGTGCTTAAAGCTTGTATAAAGTATGCTGAAGATGCTCTATTATCATGTACCGGTATTACCTTTTCACCTATAACCGGACCCCGTGGCAATATTGAATATTTTATCCAACTCCGAAATAATTCAGACCAGGGATTACAGCTGGAAGATGTTATAGATAAGGTGGTTAATGAAGCTCACCGAGAGCTGGGAGGGTAAAATTTGAAGACATTGCTGGTTAACAACAAGAAATATCGCCAAAGTACCCAGTATATGACCGAGGAAATCGCGGAAAAGCTACACTCACGAGCTATAGAAGTGTTGGTGGATGACGGCAGCCAAGCTATTTTGGATCAGGAGCTGGA
>CAZPSR010000235.1:0-3204 GCA_964589135.1 uncultured Syntrophomonas sp. | reverse complement strand
AACTTTGCCAGCGCTCTATTTTTTGGCTACAAATATATTGATAGTAGTTCCAAAAGAGGAGATCGTAGCTTGTGGCTGGCCAGGATAGATTGGAATTAATTCAGCTCAACTCCTTCGGTTGTGGTTTGGATGCCGTCACCACCGATCAGGTAGAAGAGATACTAAATGCTGCGGGTAAAATATATACCTGTTTGAAGATTGATGAAGGCAGCAATCTAGGTTCGGTAAGAATCAGGATTAGATCTCTTTTGGCCGCTACCCAAGAGCGGGAACGAAAGGGGTTGAAATCAAAGCCTCAAAAAGCAGTACAGACCCGAATTCCCTTTACCGAAGAGATGCGTAGTAAGCATACTATTTTATGCCCTCAGATGTCACCTATACACTTTGACCTGGCCCGGGATCTTTTTGCCTCGGAAGGATACAACATAGTAGTATTGCCTTCAGTAGATAAAAATGCGGTTGATGAAGGACTCAAATATGTGAATAATGATGCCTGTTATCCTTCCATAATCGTGGTAGGCCAGTTGATTGCAGCTCTAAAATCCGGCCAATATGATTTAAACAACACTTCGGTAGTAATATCCCAAACCGGAGGGGGCTGCAGAGCTACTAATTACATTGCCTTCCTGCGCAAGGCCATGAAAGATGCGGGAATGGAAAATATACCGGTTATATCAGCCAATATTACCGGTCTGGAATCCAACCCTGGGTTTAAAATTACTGCCTCTTTGTTCAAGAAAGTTACCCTGAGAATAATCTATGGGGATCTGCTTATGCGGGTGCTTTATCGGGTCAGACCTTATGAAAAGATACCTGGCTCAGCTAATTTGCTGTTTGAAAAATGGGTCAGTCTGTGTAAGGAACAGTTGGCAATAGGTGATTCCTATACCTTTCGCAAGTATGTAAAACAGATAGTTAAGGAATTTGACCAGCTGGAAATAAGGGATATACGGAAACCCAGGGTAGGTATTGTAGGGGAAATACTGGTAAAATATCACCCTACGGCCAATAACAACGTGGTTAATATTGTAGAAAGTGAAGGGGCTGAGGCGGTAGTACCGGATTTATTGGATTTCTTCACCTTTTGTGCTTATGATATGATATACCGGCATCGGTATTTAGCCGGCACCTTTAAGAATAAGCTTTTGGGCATCTTATTCATCAAGTATTTTGATAATTGTCGCCGGGAAATGATTAAAGCTCTGCAACGCAGCCAGAGATTTGAAGCGCCCTGTTCCATTTATCATCTGGCCCAGAAAGCTTCCCAGGTGGTTTCCCTGGGCAACCACACCGGTGAAGGTTGGTTATTAACGGCAGAAATGATCGAGCTTATAGAAATGGGGGTTCCCAATATTATTTGTATGCAGCCTTTTGCCTGCCTGCCCAATCATGTTACTGGAAAAGGAATGATTCAGGAATTGAAACGGCAATACCCCCAGGCTAATATTGCAGCTATTGATTATGATCCCGGAGCCAGCGAGGTTAACCAGTTGAATCGGATTAAACTCATGCTGTCAGTAGCTTTTAAGAACCTTCATGCTGCAGAAAAACCGGTGGTAATTAATAGTAAAGGCTCCACCCTCCCAATAGATACTATCCTGTCCAACCAGAAAAAGCAGTTAGGCTAAGTTTTTATCCCCACTTTTATTTCTGGAAAAGCTATAAAATGCCGGTTATGTGTTAATATTAAACCAAAAAGGAGATCAACAGTATTGAACACTTTTGCTGAATTAAACTTATCTCCGCCAATACTGCAGGCAATTAACAGTATGGGGTTTGAAGAACCCACTCCCATTCAATCAGAAACCATTCCCATAGCCCTTAGGGGGCAAGATTTAATAGGTCGGGCCCAGACCGGGACGGGTAAAACTGCTGCTTATGGCATACCATTGGTCCATGGTTGTGATCCTGGGATAGAAGCTATTCAGGGCTTAGTAATAACCCCTACCCGAGAATTGACTATACAAGTAGCCGAGGAGCTAAATCGGATTGGACAGTTTAAACAGGTTAAGTCACTGCCTATCTATGGGGGACAGGAGATGGAAAGACAAATCAGAGCCCTGCGCAAACGCCCCGATATTATTGTGGGCACTCCCGGTCGACTGCTGGACCACCTGAGAAGGAAAACCATACGACTCCAGCAGGTTAAATTGGTAGTATTGGATGAAGCCGATGAAATGCTGAATATGGGATTTATTGAAGACATTGAGGCCATATGGCAGCAAATACCAGATGATAGACAGAACCTTATGTTTTCTGCTACCATTCCCATTCACATTAAGAACCTGGCTGCCAAATTCATGACCAACCCGGAAATAATTCATATTGCTCCCCGAGAAGTTACCGTAGCTAGTATAGAGCAGGAATATATTGAAACTCCGGAAAAAAAGAAACTGGATATATTATGTCGCTTGCTAGATATTCAGAATCCCGAGCTGTCTATAGTCTTTGGTCGTACTCGTCGCCGGGTGGATGAAATAGCTGAGGCTTTAAGTGAACGAGGCTATTCAGTGGAAGGGATTCATGGTGATTTAAGTCAGAATCGCCGGGATGCCATAATGAAAAAGTTCCGCTCTGGAGAAATTGAAGTATTAGTGGCAACTGATGTAGCAGCCCGAGGTTTGGACATCAGTGGGGTATCCCATATATATAATTTTGATATTCCTCAGGATCCAGAGAGCTATGTGCATCGTATCGGCAGAACCGGTCGGGCTGGGGAAAGAGGATTGGCGATAACTATGGTAACTCCCCGTGAAATTGCTCATCTAAGATCAATTGAACAGCTTACCCGCCAGCAGATAAAAAGAAAACCGGTTCCAACCGTAAAAGAAGCCTTGGCCGGGCTTCAGCATATAGCAGTGGAAAACTTGCTCAAGGTAGTGGAAAAGGATGATTACTCCACCTACAAGAACCTGGCTGAGAGTCTTTTAGATGAATACGATTCAGTTAGCCTTTTATCGGCCGCCTTAAAAATGCTAACCAAAGAACCGGATAACCAGAATTTTAAGGAACTTTCCCAAGCTCCTCCGATTAAAATTAAGCAGACCGGGCAGCAGAATTATCATCCCAAGAGTGGCTGGGCTGGACAAAAATCTAGTTTCACCAAAAAATATCCTAAAAAACCCCGAAGACCCCAAGCCTAAAGGCTTTAGTAATTCAGCTGCTCCACAATACACTTTTAGTCCTTAAGCCCTGGTAAGGTTA
>CAZPSR010000234.1:0-3225 GCA_964589135.1 uncultured Syntrophomonas sp. | reverse complement strand
AAGAAATATAAAAATATATCCAGCTTGTCATCATTGAATTTTTCAAAGTAAACAAATACTGTTTCTGGATGGACATCAGGGTGGTTATTCAACATTTCTCTTATCCCTGCCACACATTGTTCCAATTTTAAGCGCGGGGTATCGTAGGTAACCCCCAGGTGAAAACTAATACGTCTTTTACCCATCCGGCTATAATTGGTGATGGCTTCTTTGGCCAGGGTAGAATTAGGTATGGTTATAAGCGACTGGTCAAAGGATCTTAATCTGGTACTGCGAAAATTTATGTCTTCCACAATTCCTTCTGCAGCGGGAGTAACTATCCAATCTCCAATAGAAAAAGGTTTTTCTATTATGATTACTATTCCTCCGAATACGTTGGAAAGTGCATCCTGAGCTGCCAGAGCAAAGGCTAATCCCCCTAAACCCAGACCAGCTATAAAACCATTTACCTCATAACCCCACTCCTGTATTATAACTACCAGGGCTAGAGCTATGATTATAAATCTTAGCACCTTGGATAGAAAGGCAATCAGTATATCATCTATGCTGAATTTCTCCTTGAATTCCCGGTACAAAACAGATTCCCCGGCTGCCAAGACGTATAATCCCCAGGCTATCAGGGCTATTATGGCAGAGCGATAAATATCCACAATAAGCTGGTCAAGACCAGGGCGCAAAGGAAGATAGCGCAAAACGGTATAAATTGCGCTTAAAGTAATCAGCCATTCTATTGGCCTAAAGAAAGACCTTGCCAGTTTATCTTCCAACTCATTTTCAGTTTGGGCAAGCAGTCTTTCCACCCAGGGGAAAAGATATTTCTTCACCAATTGCTTGATAAGCCAAAAGAGGGCTAGAATCAACAGTACCCCAATAGCATATCGGATGAACTGATGGGACATTAGGTTCAATGCCTCATTTAGGCCCCAGCCATTTAAGTATTGTTTTAACATATCATTTGCCGCCGGCCTTCAAATCCGGCCCATCTCCCCTTTCAGTAGTATCGAAACTGCCCCTGGCCAAAATAGCTAAAATAAAAAGATGACAATCGGAAGCATCCTATTGTCATCTTTTGAGCTATCATTCTATTTCTCTTTTTCTTCTTTTTCCTGCCGGGCCTTTTCTATTATCTTGTCTGCGTTCTGAGCCGGCACTTCTTCATAGTGGGAATATTCCATGGTAAATTTGCCCCGACCCTGGGTCATGGATTTTAAGTCTATGGTATATCTGGCCATTTCCGCTAGAGGAACCTGGGCCTTTATAAGCTGTTTCTTGCCTGATGGCTCCATTCCCTGTACTCTTCCCCGCTTACTGTTTAGATCTCCGATTATATCCCCCATGGAAACTTCAGGAACCAGTATTTCTACATTCATTACTGGCTCCAGGAGAACCGGTTTAGCCATTTCCATACCTTTACGGAAAGAAAGCCGGGCCGCCATCTTAAAGGCCATTTCGGAAGAGTCTACCGAATGATAAGACCCATCGAACAAGGTGGCTTTTATATTGCTTACCGGATAACCGGCCAAGACCCCTTCATCCAGGGCTTCCTGTAATCCCTTTTCCACCGCTGGAAAGTACTGCCGGGGGACGGATCCTCCGAATACCTCTTCGCCAAATTCGAATTCTCCTTCAGCCAGGGGTTCGAAGCGAATCTTAACATGGCCATACTGGCCGTGTCCGCCACTCTGCTTTTTATGTTTGCCTTCGGCCTCAACTTTGGCCCGTATAGTTTCCCGGTAAGGTATCTTCATATCCTTGCTAATTACATCGACCCCAAATTTGCTCTTAAGTTTTTCAATAATAATATCCACATGAGTATCCCCCATGGATTTTAGAAGAGTCTGTTTAGTCTCGGTGTTCTTTTCAATCTCTATTGTGGGATCTTCTTCTTTTAATCTTTGCAGGGCACCGCTTAGTTTATCCTCATCGCCTTTACTCTTGGGTTCAATGGCCATGTTCATAGTGGGTTTAGGAAATTCAATAGGACTAATTGTTACCGGATTAGCTTTCTGGCATAAGGTATCACCAGTAGCAGTAAGACTCAGCTTGGCTACGGCTGCAATATCACCAGGATTCAGTTCAGGGACAGTTGATTGTTCTTTCCCGGTCATTACCAGTAGTTGGGCAATTCTCTCATCTTTTTCTTTGTTTACATTATAATAGGAGCTGTCGGCTTTCATAGTGCCGCTAAAGACCCTAAACATGTTGAGCCGGCCTATATAGGGGTCAGCAATGGTCTTAAACACTTGTATGGCCAGTTTGCTCTTATCCATCTCCTGATACAGAAGATTGTCCTCTGGGGTAGCAGCACAATCCACTATAAAGTCCATGAAGGGCTTAATACCAATATTTTTGAGGGCTGAACCACAGAACACAAAAACTGCGGAACCTGAAGCGGCTGCTTTCTTAATGCCGGTCAGGATTTCCTCATCGCTGAGTTCTTCCCCTTCCAGATATTTGGTCAGCAATTCATCATCTGCTTCTGCGGCAGCTTCAATCAGCTGCTCTTTGTATATTTCTACATCATCCATCATATCAGCGGGTATCTCACCCTCACTCATGGTCCCACTGCCTTCTTCAAAGGTATAGGCTTTCATTTTAACCAGGTCCACAATTCCTTTGAAGCTGCTTTCGGAGCCAATAGGAAGCTGTACCGGCACTATGATATCTGAGAAATTGCTTTTCAATTGATCTAACACCTTGTAGAAATCAGCATTTTCCCGGTCAACTTTATTAACAAACACCAACTTGGGGATAGTGGGAAAGTCTTCCCAGATGACTTCAGTCTGCACTTCTACTCCGGCACTGGCTGAGAGTATCATGACCAGGGTATCGGCTACTCTCGCCGCTCCCACTACTTCAAAGTAGAAATCTGCAAAGCCAGGCGTATCTAATACATTTATTTTATGGTCCCTGTATACACAAGGTACCAGTGATGTGCTGATGGTAATTTTCTTTTTCACTTCTTCTGGCAAATAGTCAGCTACGGTATTGCCATCATCTACCTTCCCTAGTCGCTTAATAGCCCCGGTAGTATAGAGCATAGCCTCTGCCAGTGAAGTCTTACCGGTACCTCCATGACCAACCAGAGCTATGTTGCGAATTTTACTTGTAGGGTAAACCTTCATCAAACAACCTCCTCAAAAATACTATAACTGTAAAAATGGTACTATATATTCAACCAAGTAGCAAAATTTTTTTCAGCTTATTTATCTCCCTTATTCATTA
>CAZPSR010000233.1:0-3271 GCA_964589135.1 uncultured Syntrophomonas sp. | reverse complement strand
CAAATTTGCTCAATTTATTGTACCTTATCATCAGGGTAAAAGTATTAGGGCTGATTTATTATTGGTATTCTATTATAGATAAAGCAAAAAATGTGCCAAACCAGGCCAGGCAAGCTGGCAAATGGATTAAATGGCTTGATATAGGGCTTTAGTAGCTTAAATTAACTTTTGGGCTTCACTTGCTCAGACCTGATTAAGCCTATCGTTGTACGGATAAGCATACACCTGTCTGGATAATACTACAGAGATAATGGGCCTAAGGGTTTCTGATTTCAGCTACGCCTGGTTTTAAATTATGCATATAACAGCTCCCGGTAAATGTAGGGATCTTGGCATATTATTTGCAAATACTTTAATTAAGTACAGTTAAGATACTTATTGGATTTCCTTGCTTAATAATGAAACCTGGCCGCCTTTTACCTGCGAGGAATAATTCTCAGAATTTTTGGCCGAGGATGTTAGCCTGGGGAGGAAGTTTTATAAGCCATAACTCCTTAAATAAGGGCAGTTTTAAGGTTTCAGGCCCAGGGGGATTTATCATAATAGCAACGGGGAAAGTTGTAGGGAGAAGCTCATAAAATAAAATAATAGCAAAGGAGACATAGGTATGGATTTTAAGCTTAGTAAGGAGCAACTATTGATACAGAGTACCGCTCGGGAGTTCGCAGAAAAATTTCTGGAACCCATAGCTGAAAAGATTGACCAGGAAAACCAGATACCGGAAGATATCATAAAGAAGCTGGCGGACTATGACTTTTTCGCCCTTCCCTATGAAGAGAAGTATGGGGGAGCTGGGGCTGGGTATGACGGATATGTTTTAGTTCTGGAACAATTGAGTAAGGTGTGTAAGCCGGTTGCTTCCATTATTTCGGTCAACACTCTGGGCCTGGGGGCTATCACCAAATTTGGGACTGAAGCCCAAAAGGAAAAATACCTGGGTCCCTGCTGTAAAGGAGAATGGCTGGCCTCCTTTGCTTTCACCGAGCCCTCTACTGGTTCCGATCCCAAGCAAATTACTACTACTGCGGTTAAGCAGGGAGATCATTTTATCCTGAATGGAACCAAGCGCTTCATATCCAATGCCACCTTTAACGGCCCCATGGTAGTTTTCGCCCGGGACCAGGAAAGCGGGAAACCCACTGCTTTTATCATCGATAAGTTCTGTGCAGGTTATTCAGTATCAGAACCATGGAATAAGGTAGGATTGCATGGGCAGGTTTTGACTGATGTTTATTTAAAAGATGTACAGGTTTCGGCCGAGAACCTTTTGGGTCAGCTGGGACACGGCTATCCCATTCTGCAATATGGGATAGGTTTTGGCAAAATAGGCATGGCGGCCAGTGCCCTGGGGGGTATGGGTTCAGCTTTGGATGAGAGTCTAAAGTATGCTAAGGAGAAAACCCATCGTGATGGAGTAATCGCCAAGTTCCCAACTATTCAGGTTAAATTGGCGGATTTGGCTATCAGCCTGGAAGCTGCTCGCTGGCTTACCTATCGCTTAGGATGTATGGCAAATGATATACAGGACCAAGTTGAGTTTATTAAGACTGCAGCCTTGACCAAAACCTTTGTAACTGAGGCGGCTTGGATGGCTTCTCGGTTAGCAGTGGACGTTCATGGCTCCTATGGTTTGATGGAAGACTATAAAGTATCCAGGAGTTATCGGGATGCTATTACCGGTCCCATTGTAGAAGGGGTTACTGACATGCAAAAGATGATTATAGCCGGAATATTGCTGAATTCGTAGATAGGCTCAAAATGCTGGGGAGGGCTTTGCCCAAAACAAGGCTGAGCCCTCCCAGCCAGTGACAGGCCTGGGGACGGCATCTTGGGTGAAATGTCCTGAAATGTAAAGCTGCGCCCCTAAAGGGTCGATGGTCGCTATTTCAAGGAAATAATAAGAAACTACCCCTTACGGTCAAAAATGGTTTTAATTGAGTGAATAAAATTTCTTAAAACAGTTTTTTCCCAGCTCGCTACCGTCCCCCATGCTGTCTATAGGTACTAGCTGATTTTATTGCTGCGAGTCCATATGCCCTGTTGGGCTGCTGCTTTAACCAATTCATCGCGGAAATCAGGATGGGCGATATTGATCAGCATTTCAGCCCGGATCCAATCCGGCTGGCCCATTAGATTGGCAATCCCGTACTCGGTCACTACTCGGGAAACCCAGGTCTTGGGTACGGAAACTGCCGATCCTAGAGGTAGGTAGGGAAGAATACGGGATACAGTCTGGCCGTTGATTTCCTTGGTGGAGGACATGCAGATAAAGGCTTTACCTCCTTTGGAAAGAGTGGCTCCACAGGTGAAATCAAGTTGCCCACCGGAACCCGATATATACTTCATTCCAGAAGACTCAGAGTTTACCTGTCCGTATAAGTCAATTTCTATTGCATTATTTACTGCGATGGTTTTGTCATTAATAGCAATCCTGGCCGGTTGATTGGTCATATCTACCGGTAGAATAGCACAGGCTGGGTTACGGTCGATAAAATCGTACAGCCTTTTGCTGCCTAAAGCGAAAGTATAGGTCATCTTGTCTCTGTCGATGGCCTTTCTCCTTCCGGTGATAATCCCCTTTTCAAACATATCGATATAACAATCGGCCATCATTTCCGATTGAACGCCCAGGTCTTTCAAATCGCTATCTGCCAATATTTTACCGATCATAATAGGCAAAGCCCCGATTCCCAGCTGCAGGCAGGCACCGTCCTCAATCTCTTCAGCAATAAGAGCGGCTATCTTTTTATCTACTTCCGTTGCCGGAATATTAGCCGGGATGGCGGTTAGAGGGGAACTCTTTTCCACAATATAATCCACCTCGGAAATGTGTACGGTTTCTTGTTCCCCCCCCAAGCACCACGGGGCCTGTTCATTTACCTCAATTATTATTTTCTCGGATATATCGCATAATGCTCTGATTTCCGAACAGGCCGGCCCGAAATTAAAATAGCCATTATTATCCATGGAGGTGGTGGCGATCATAAGCACATTGGTTTTATCCGAGTACCCCTCCCGGGCCATTATAGGGGTGTTGCCATAAGTGGCTGGGATGAACTGGGCCAGGCCCTTTTCCCGCAGTTTTCTTTCGATAGGACTGAAGAATCCGGTGTAGTAAGTAAAAGACTGGGGTTTTAAAGCTACTTTGGGTAGGATGAGGGAGCAGATTCCTTTAACTGTTACTCCTTGCAGCTCGTCGGCCCGCTGGGCTAGAGCTTCATCCAGAGCCGGAGGGGCCATGCCGAAATGGCTGTAGCTAATGTTATCGCCT
>CAZPSR010000232.1:0-3272 GCA_964589135.1 uncultured Syntrophomonas sp. | reverse complement strand
GCTTCCTTATGTTTATAGCAATTTTGCCTCGTTTATAATCAATTCGAACTCACAACCCAGAAAACCTGCAGCCCTGCGGCACAATATCATACGATGAAGGAAAATTTCAAAATACTCCATAACCGGACAGATATTGGTATCTATCTTGAGTTCCATAGTTATTAAACGCTTTTGAGCATCTATATCCATAATAGAGTATTCTACCGCATAATTAACCCGATCGTGAATATCAAATTTATCCAGCCCGGTATTTCTAACCCGGTTGCGATGTACATGAGACTTATCCGCCAGAATAAGGGCTGCCGCTACTTCACTTACTGGATGCCCACTGCCTTCGTCATGATTGCCAATAGCAGCACAGATAATGGCATTTTCATCCATATCGATCTCCATCCTTTTAAGTATCCCCATGGCAATAATAGCCCCGCTCTGACTGTGACCCTGACGGTTTATCACATTTCCTATATCATGCATATATCCTGCTATACCAGCCAGTTCAGCTGTACGTTTATCATAGCCCAGCTTTTGCATGATTTCCCGGCTCAACATGCTTACCAGCAATACATGGAGAAAACCATGGTCAGTAAACCCCATGGCTCCCAGATGCTCATTGCCCTTTCTGATAAACGCATTAATGACAGGATTCTGCTTGATTTCCTTTAGGCCTACCATCTACTTGGGTTCCTCACCTTCCTTGTAGGCAATGGCCTTTTTAAGCATTTCAATCTGCATGGTTTCATTTACTTTTAAAAAGACCGCATCGTCTTTTATCCGGGTTATTTCTCCCTTAATACCACCAATGGTAATTACTTTGTCACCTCTTTGCAGTGCTTCCAGGAGACTATTATGCTTTTTTTCCTGTTTCTTGCGCGGCATAATAATCAGGAAGTAAAAAATTCCGATAAATACTGCGAAATAGGCTATCAGCGACAACCATTCATTCATGCTAAAACACCACTCCTTAAAAATGATTAACTTTTATTGTATTCGCCCAATCTTTCCAATTCCCTCTAATTATAACTTATATTTAGCTAGGAATTCATGGTAATATACCATAAAATAGTTTTCTTCAATGGCTTTTCTGACTTCTTCCATCATTTTGGTGAGAAAATAGACGTTATGATAGCTTAATAACCGGTGGGCTAATATCTCTCCCGCCTTGATCAGATGTCTTATATAGGCCCGACTATAGTTTTTACATACCGAGCAAGAACAAGCAGGATCAAGGGGCCGAAAATCATCAGCATATACCGCATTACGCACCGTAATTCTACCTTCTCGGGTATAAGCACTGCCATGCCGGGCCAAACGAGTGGGTAAAACACAGTCAAACATATCAACTCCCCTCCTCACCCCTTCCAAGAGATCCTCGGGAGCTCCCACTCCCATCAGGTACCGAGGTTTATCTGGGGGCAAGATGGCATCCATCAACTCCAAGGTAGCATACATATCTTTTTTCGGTTCTCCTACACTCAAGCCCCCGATCCCATAACCAGGAAAATCCAGCAGAGTCAGATCCCGGACACTTTTTTCCCTTAATTGGGGAAAAACGTTACCCTGAACAATACCAAATAAAGCCTGATCCTCTCGGTAATGGGCCTTTAGGCAACGCTGGGCCCATTGGGTAGTCCGCTCTACTGCCTTTTCAGCTTCTTCATAGGAACAAGGATAAGGAGCACATTCGTCAAAACACATGGCAATGTCTGCACCCAGCTGCTGTTCAACTTCCATTACTTTTTCGGGAGTAAGAAAGTGTCTTGAACCATCAATATGGGAATTGAAATAGACTCCTTCATCAGTTATCTGGCGCAAGGGGCTAAGGCTAAAAACCTGAAAACCACCGCTATCTGTTAGTATTCCCCGCTTCCAATTCATAAAACCATGCAAGCCCTGGGCCTTCTCGATCAGTTCTGCTCCCGGCCTCAGATAGAGGTGATAGGTATTTGATAATACTATACCGGCCCCTATTTCATACAAGTCTTCTGAGCTCAAGGCCTTTACTGTAGCTTGAGTGCCCACTGGCATAAAAATAGGAGTATCTACCGAAGTATGACTAAGCGTAAGCCGTCCCCGACGGGCGGAACCTTCTATATTAGCGTGTATAAGTTCAAACTGCAACATGATTACTTAACTCCTCTATGGACGGTTTAAAAGGGTGTCTGCAACTTTATTTGGTAGCAAAAACCCGATTTACTAAAGCAATATCATTTTATGAGCATCGCATCTCCATAAGTGAAAAAACGATATTCGGCCTGTACTGCATGCTGATAGGCTGATAATACATGATCCAACCCCCCAAAGGCAGCTACCAGCATTATTAATGACGAACCTGGCAAATGAAAATTAGTTACCATTTGGTCCACGCTTTTAATGGCATAACCGGGATAGATAAATTTCTCGGTATAACCCCGGGCCGCTCGATAAGTGCAACCTTCATTATATACCGTTTCCAAGGTTCTTACCACTGTAGTTCCTACCCCAATAATGTTTTTGCCTCGGGCTCTGGTATCATTAAGCAAACTGGCACATGATTGGTCCAACTCATAGTATTCCCGGTGCATCCTGTGCTCCCGAATATCAGGGCAGCTTACCGGCCTAAAGGTGCCCAGTCCTACATGCAGGAGAATACTGGTAACATTAACCCCCCGCTCCCGAATGGCCTGCAACAGCTCCGCAGTAAAATGCAGTCCAGCAGTAGGAGCAGCAGCCGAGCCTCGATGTTTAGCATACACAGTCTGATAGGACTTTATGTCTATTTCTTCATCTGCTCGGTTGATGTAGGGCGGCAATGGTATATGGCCTATTTGTTCCAGAAAATTTTCCTCATCAGGGCAGCCTCGAAAGCATACCAGCCGACCCCCAGCCAGCTGCAATTCACCCAGGATCTCAGCCTCTACTTCACTATCCGCAAAGATCACCCGATCTCCTGCTTTCAGCCGGCGAGCCGGCTTTACCAAAGCTTCCCAGTTATCCCCCGACTTTTTCAAAAGCAGCAATTCCACCTGGGCTCCGGTAGTTTTGTAACCCTTCAAACGAGCCGGTATCACTCTGGTATCGTTAAGGACCAGGGTATCTCCAGGTGAAAAACACTCCACTATATCCCGAAACCTCCGATCCTCCCTGGCTCCACTTCTTCGGTTTAATATCAGTAGCCGGGAGGCATCCCGGGGTTGAACAGGATACTGGGCAATCAATTCCTGGGGCAGGTGAAAATGATAGCTCTGAAGCTTATAGCAGTCCCTATCTTCGGTCATATACTATCTCCTAAATAA
>CAZPSR010000231.1:0-3300 GCA_964589135.1 uncultured Syntrophomonas sp. | reverse complement strand
TGCAGCGCTATACTCGGGCTTTGATTAAAGAATTGTCCCTTAAGGCCAGGGAGGAGGAAGATCTGCGGATTAGCACCATATATCTGGGCGGGGGTACTCCCAGTCTGCTACCTGCTGCGGATTTTACTAGTATAATAAATAGCATCAGGTTAAACTGGGAACTGGATAAAAAGGCCGAGATTTCATTGGAGGCTAACCCAGCCACCTTGGATAGCGATACCTTGCAATCTATGCAAGAGGCGGGTTTAAATCGTATTTCATTGGGGATACAAAGCTTCCAGGATGGAGATTTAAAGATACTGGGTCGTTCTCACAACGCCCAAGAAGCCTGGCATAGTATTGAGTTGATTAAAAACAGCGGCTTAATCAATTTGAACCTGGATTTGATATATGGCATACCGGGGCAAACTATAGGCAAGTGGCAGGAAACCCTGACTCGAGCCCTGGAAGCTGAGCCAGCCCATCTGTCCATATACTTGTTGCAGTTGGATGAAGATACTCCCCTGAGCCGTTATATAAAGGCGGGCCAGGTTGGATTAAGCGATGAAGATACTGAAGCCGAGATGTATTATATCGCCAGGCAAATGATTGAAAAAGCCGGGCTGCTGCACTACGAGTTATCCAACTTTGCCCGGCCCGGATATGAATGTCAGCATAACCTGGGTTACTGGAAAGCTAAGGAATATGTGGGTTTAGGCCCCGGGGCGGTGAGTTTCCAGGCTCATGGCCGTTATCTGAATAAAAGGAATCTCTTACAGTACTTAAACTGCTTGGAAAATGATCAAAAGCCAGAGCAGGAAGAACTGGAATACATGAAAGACCTGGAATTGATAGCAGATGCGATTATTTTAGGACTCAGGTTGTGTGCCGGGATAGACCTGGAATCCTTTGCTAATGCTTATCGAATAAATATTCTGGATTATTATAAAGATATAATAGAAGAATGCAGGGAAAGGGAATTATTGGAGGTGAAAGGCGGCTATCTGCGCTTGAGTAAGAAAGCCTATTTCATATCCAATCAGGTTATTTGCCACTTCCTGCCGGATTTAGAGTCTTGACAATACTTACTGCAGATGATACTTTTTAATAAATACCCGTTAGCACTCAACTAATGAGAGTGCTAACAGGGGGTGAAAAAATTATGACATTAGATAAGCGGAAAAGCAAGATATTGGAGTCAATTATCCGGGATTATGTGGAAACTGCAGAACCAGTTGGCTCAAGATCAATAGTAAGAAAACATAATCTTAAGATAAGTGCGGCTACAGTAAGAAACGAAATGTCTGATTTGGAGGAAATGGGCTATCTGGAACAGCCCCATACCTCTGCAGGCCGGATTCCATCCCAAATAGGTTTCAGGTATTATGTAGACTGCATGATGCAAAAAGAAACCCTGGATGATTCTGAGCTGGACCTGTTGCATCGTATATTAAAAGAGAATATTGGTGAATGGAGCGATGTGGTGGCTAAGATAGCCAGTTTTTTGTCCCAGGTAACCAATTATGCCTCTTTTGTTATCGTTCCATCCATTAAATTAAGTGAGTTTAAGAATATACAGATAATACCCTTAAGCGATAGGACCGCCATGCTCCTGGTGCTAACTGAGGTGGGAGTTTTAATGCACCGTAATATAGAGGTTCCTCCCTCCATTTCCGATGAGGAATTGCATTTGATAGGGCGAGCCTTTACCCGGGTTTTATCCCACACCAAACTAGAGGAAATGAGGCGCAATGAGCTTAAGGCCCTGAGGGAAGAGCTCAACAACCGCAGGAAAGTTATAGACACTGTGCTGGAAGCGGTTGAACTTATGATGCAGGGCTGTCAGGACGACAGTGTGGTAATTAGTGGCGCTTTAAATATTCTAAATGAACCCGAATTTAAAGATTTGGATAAGCTAAAGCGGATATTGACCATACTGGAGGAAGATGTTCTCTTAAAGCAGATTCTTCCAGACATGGTTGGTGAAGAGGTAAATATAACTATTGGCAATGAAAACAAAGCCGAGGATATTAAGGAAATGAGCCTGGTGGTAGCCGGGTATAATAACTTTGGGGAGATGGGTAAAATCGGGGTTATTGGCCCGGTTAGAATGGAGTACTGGAAGGCGGCTGGAACTGTGGAATCACTGCGCAATATCCTGGACCAGGTGTTAAGTAAAAAGTATTTTTAGTCTTTTTACCATTAATATTGATGAAGCTATTGGGCTTACCGGGGCAAGCAATAAGGAAATATATTCCCTGGGGTCAGCCCGGGCAGAAGGTTATGAATTGAGGTGGTAGATTTGGAAAGCAAGATGAATAATTGGGAAGAAGAGCTAAATTCAGAGGAGAAAACTGAGCTTATCGATGCCAGTTGCTCCCATGAAGGTGAATTAAGGGAAGAAATCGATAATTTGAAACAAGAGTTAAAGCAAGCCCAGGACCTTTATATGAGGGCTCTGGCCGAGGCTGACAATACTCGCAAAAGGGCGGTGCGGGAGCGGGATGAATACATTAAATTCGCCTCCCTGCCTTTAATAAAAAGATTGCTGACGGTCATGGATGACTTGGATCGAGCCATTGATATGTTTGACCCAGGGCAGAATCCAGAATCATTGCTTAAAGGGGTGGAAATGATAAAGAGCCGGATGGAAGAAATAGTAGAACAAGAAGGGGTAGAGGCAGTGGATGCCTTAGGCCAACCCTTCGATCCTCAGTATCATCAACCCCTGACCGTAGAAACCAATAGCAGTTATCCGGAAAACACGGTGATCGAGGAATTGCAAAAGGGATATATTATGCATGACCGAGTGGTTAGGCCCAGCCTGGTTAAGGTTAGTAAATAATACTATCATAAATAAACAACTATATAGATTTTGGAGGTGTGGTAATGAGCAAAGTGGTTGGAATAGATCTAGGTACAACCAATTCTTGTATTGCTATCATGGAAGGGAAAGAAGCACGGGTTATAACCAATGCCGAGGGAGAAAGAACTACTCCTTCAGTAGTGGGCTTTTCCAAAAGCGGAGAAAGACTGATGGGAAGGGTGGCCAAGCGGCAGGCCATAACTAATCCGGATAGAACTATTGTATCCATTAAGAGAAAGATGGGTACTGATTATAGTGTACAAATAGATGAGAAAAAGTATTCACCCCAGGAGATATCAGCTATGGTTTTACAGAAGCTTAAAGCTGATGCCGAGGCCTATTTGGGAGAAAAAGTTACTCAAGCGGTAATTACGGTGCCGGCATATTTTACTGATGCCCAGCGCCAGGCTACCGAAGATGCGGGGAAAATTGCCGGCTTGGAGGTATTGCGAATT
>CAZPSR010000230.1:0-3310 GCA_964589135.1 uncultured Syntrophomonas sp. | reverse complement strand
GCTGATGCGGTATTCAGCAGTTCACATATTTCCTGTAGAGGAGCATATACCGTACATAACCGCCTTGATCTCTTTGGCAAACTCCAGGTTAGTCTTCATATTAGGGTTTTGTTTGCCCACCACCAGCTTGATTTTGGTTACATCCTGACCTTCCACTTCAGACTGATATACATCTGGAGGCACCGCATCCCGATGGATATCCACCACCACATTGGGAGCTTCCTTTTTTATCATAGTAACCGCGGTTTTTCGCGAGCGATTGTAGGCATTGATATCATGGGGATTATGATTGTTTTTGTTGTATTCCACATTAAAACCCAGTCGCTTTAGCTCATTCACAAAAGCCTGACCCACATCATAAATGCCTCCATTGCCTTCCCTGCTCTCGGTTCCGTCTGAAGGCACATAAGATTCATCACTATGGGTATGGTAGACCGCTATAGTAGGCTGTTGCTCCCCGGAAAGCACAGCTAGTTCCTGTCCTTTGAAAACCCAAGCCTGCTTTTTGCTATCAAAGCTTACTACCGGCATCCGCTCTTCTCCCTGATAAGCGCAGATAGCAATATCGCCGTTAATTTCCAGCACCTTGTAACGGGCATCATCGGCACAGATATATTCATCTCCTGGATGAACCCTTAGAGCTGTCTGATGAATAATATTGTTGTTTTCATCTACCAGGGTAAAGTATTGTCCTGCAGGCATTTCTTCATGGGCCTGGCAAGGTGCTGCCCCCACCAAGGTCCATAAGATACTTAGGCTTAAGATGATTAATAGCAGCTTTTTAAGCATCCTTTCCCCCCCCTGCCTGATCTCTATTAATTTGATCCTCATTACCTCTTAGAGGAACTTCTGCTTCAGTTCTATCTTCCAAGGGCTTGCGGGCCGGCTCCGGTTCTCTAAGATGCTGAATTAAGTCTTCTGGCCGACCTTCGCTTTTAGGTCCACCCTGAAGACGTTCTAGGGTTTCTCCTACCAGTTCGGCTAGAAGAACTGCCAATATCCCAGCCAGGATTAGTGAATCAAAGGCCCCCGCTCCACCTATGTGGACAGTACCTCTTAATCCAGTGTTTACCAGGTAAAAATATTGAGCAATATCCAGGGTTAGTACCGCTATTACCGCAGCAAAAAAGGCCCCCCGGCGGGATCTGCCGGCCAGATAAGCTACTATGCCGGCTACCAGGGGATAAATATATATAGGATCGATGAAGATAGCCTCTGGCTCCGCTCCCAGATACCTGGCCGCAATAAATAAGGCCAGAGCAGTTACTGCAGCAGCAATTATGGACCGGATTTTTTCAAAAAAAGTGCCGGCTCCGGCCAGTACATAGATGGCCAGTCCAACCGCCACCAAGCCTCCCAGATTTATGGTGATACGTGGGGTAATGGGGATATCCACAAAGCTGCCGGCAATTATGGCCAGTATTATAGCCAAGGCGGCCCGATCGCTCAATCTGAGCTTGTCTAGCACCCGGTGGGCTGCCCCAAAATAGATTAGTATTGAAACCACTACCAGTGTTATCAACCCCAGGGGGAAATTAGTCATTTCAAACCCATCCTTTCACTTGTATTTATGTGAGTAGGTTTCCCTTAAGACGGCTTTTTATGTAGTTAAAGGGATACAGGCCTTAAGCTTTAGGCTTTGGATACTCTATGACTAGAGCTAGAAGAGCAGGGCAGAAACCAAAACAAAGAGGTCTTCCGGCAGCGAATACCTCTTTGTTTATTAACCCCCATAATCGGGGAGTGGAAATCTTGGAATATGCCAAAGCGGGCAATTAAAAACACTGGGTAAATCAGGATAAACATTTTTAAGCAAACTCTTATGGCGGAAAAAACGAATAGCAAGACCTCCGTATTTACTTTATAAGTAAAGCCCCACCGGTTAGCAAAAAGGTACTGAACAGTAAGAACAGCCACTCCTCACTTTTTACCCTTTGTTCAGACAAATAGGACCGCCCCTTATATAACCCGAAGGCTCGGCTTTCCATGGAAATGGCCAGATAGTCGACTTTGTTCAAGGCAGATAATACCAAGGGGGTTAGCAAATATTTTACGGCTCGAAACATCTTTTTTAGTGAGACTCCTTCCAGATCAATCCCTTTGGCCATCTGGGCATTCTTTATTATTGTCAGCTCCTGGTTAAAAATGGGGATGAAACGCAAAGAGGTAATCAGCATAAAACCATGGCGATAAGGCAAACCGGCCTGCATCAAAGCATAAACTAGCTTATTGGGATCAGTAGTGCTCACAAACAAATAACTGGAAGCGATTATATTAGTAAACCTCAGCATCATCAGTACCCCTGATGCCAGGCCTTCTGACCAAACCTGCAGTCGAATAGTATTAAGAACTGTATAATCCCAGAGCAGATGCCCCTGCTGAACTAAGCATACCTGAACCAGCAGCATCATAAGACCAAACATTAGAATCGCTCTTAATTTGCGAAGAAAAAAGCCGAAGCCTAATCCAGAAATGGCATAAAGGAATAGAAGCAGTAAGAACAATAGTGCAGCAGGAATAACCCTGGAAAAAGCTAAAACACAAATCGAATAGGCAATAAGCAGCAGCAGTTTGGGCAAGGGATGCAAACGGTGTACTATAGTATCGTCTGGCACATAGGCCAGCCCGGGAAAGAGGCCTATTCTATCATTTTTAACCATAGTAACATTCCTTCACAATTGGACTTTCGGGTAGATAATCCTTAAAATTTAGCTCTTTCAATATTTTAAACCCTTCCTTTACAGGCTCATACAGCAGCATTTTTCCTTTATCCAAAAATATTATTCGATCACAGAACTCCTGAACGAAATCAGGATCATGGCAGACTATTAAGGTAATTCCACCGGCTTTCCTGTGTTTCCAAACCGCTTGCCAGAATACATCGGCCCGCTGCATATCCTGACCGATTAGTGGTTCGTCCAGCAATAGTATTTCAGGTTGGTATCCCAGCACCGATATGAGGGTAAGCCGCTTTTTCTCTCCCAGACTCAGACTGAAGGGAAGGGTATCCCGGTATGCCAGCATATCAAATTCCGATAACAAGGAATTAATCCTGGCATCCAGGTCCTCTTCTTCCAATAGCAGTTGTGAGGGCAGTATTGCCTCACGCCAAACAGTGTTTTCGAATATTTGATGATTGGGATTTTGAAAAACCAGGCCCATATTCCTGGCCCGCCTGGATACCTTTTCCCAAGTGATGTTCTTATTATGATAAATGATATTTCCATGATCCTGTTTATTAATCCCTAGCAGTGACAGAAGCAAGGTGGTTTTACCTGACCCGTTCCCACCCATAACCGCAGTAATTTCT
>CAZPSR010000229.1:0-3321 GCA_964589135.1 uncultured Syntrophomonas sp. | reverse complement strand
CACCTAAGACAAAAACAAGTATCAGTATGCTTGGAGTCTGAGAATATAAATAGGCTGGCGAATGCAGAATTAATTATTGTGATTGGCGGGGATGGAACCCTATTAGAAGCATTCCAGGAAATGGGGGAATATGAGATTCCCTTTTTGTGCGTCAATTTTGGTAAGACTGGTTTTCTAAGCTCCATAGAACCTCCTGAGTTTTTCAATTATTTGCCCCTGATTCTGGCTAATAAATATGCCCTTGAAGAGAGGGAAGTAATGGAAATATTTATAAATAGGGAAAATGGCGAAGTTGAGCATTATTACGCTTTAAATGAGGTGGTGGTAAAATCCGAAGGTCTAAAAACATGTCGTCAGTTGCTCAAAGTTGATGGCAATATTTTATTTGAATTTGAAGGTGACGGAATAATATGTGCTAGCTCAACTGGCTCAACCGCTTACTCCCTTTCTGCTGGGGGATCAATAGTTGATCCCCTAATACCAGCCATCATAGTTACCCCAATATGTTCAAAAGTTGCTTCCTTGCTTCCCATGGTATTGAGTGCCGATCGTACGGTTGAGCTCATTTGCAATGATGACTGCGATCATAGGAGTGTAGTGGGGATTGATGGCCAGGTAATTAATAACTTGTCCAGAGAGGATGTAATTGTAATAAATAGGGCTTTACATAAAGCTAAATTTGTTCAATTGAAAAAGGAACGCTATTTTAATAGGATACAAGATCAATTAGGGATAAGCCCCAACTATGTTAAATAATATTTAAACCCTCAGTTTAATGGCCATATTTAGCTTGTACTGCATATTTAGCTGTGTGCAGCATAAATTGCTGCACTTGGTAATTTAAGACGAGCATCAGAGATTAGAGATGATGCCGTTTTATATATATACGAGAACACGAGGAAAGGAGAGAAAAAGCATGAAGCAAAACCTGACCCTAGCTCCCCCCAGTGCATCAGATAAAGAATTTATCTCCCGGATCGAAAAAGAAGCAGACACCAGCATCAAGCTCTGTTATCAATGCGGAAAGTGTACAGCAGGATGTCCGGCCGCCTATGCCATGGATAGTCCTCCCCGGCAGATAATCAGATATTTACAGCTGGGATTAGTGGAAGAGGTAATGGATGCCCAGAGCATATGGATATGTGCCACCTGTGAAACCTGTTCCGCCCGCTGTCCCCGGGGAGTAGATATAGCCTCCTTAATGGACGCATGCCGCAGGGAAGCCTTAGCAGCCGGAAAGATAAAGGATAAAAAAGTAGCCGTATTTAACGAAGCCTTTTTAAGTGGAGTCAAGAACTTTGGCCGAACCTATGAAGCCGGGCTATTACTGCAGCATAACCTAAAGACCATGCAGCCCTTAAAAGATGCTGAACTTGGACTGCCCATGATGAAAAGAGGCAAAGTATCAATACTCCCTGACATGATCAAAGGCAAAGATCAGGTAAAGAAAATATTCCAGCGAATTGATACGATGGGGAGGGAATAAAATGCCTTTAGGATACTATCCTGGATGTTCAGGAGAAGGAAGCGGAATAGAATACAAAATGTCCACCGAAAAGACCGCTGAAATGCTGGGGATAAAGTTACAAGAGCTGGAAGATTGGAGCTGCTGTGGAGCCACCTCAGCCCACAATACCAACCAGCTATTAGCCCTGGCCCTGCCCGCCCGGAACTTGGCCATAGCCGAGCAAATGGAGCTAGAAACCGTACTGGCACCTTGTGCCGCCTGTTTCAGCCGTCATCGGGTAGCAGAAATCAAGGCTCGGGAAGACGAGGCCCTGCGCAGCAAAATCGAAGGAATCATAGAAATGGAATTCAAGGCCAGCAGTCATACCATATCAATACTAGAATGGCTGGCAAGTGATGTAGGGGTAGAAAAGATAAAAGAAAAAGTGAAGAGCCCCTTAAAAGGCATGAAAGCAGCCTGCTATTATGGTTGTCTCTTGGTCAGGCCCCAAGAATATATTGGATTTGATGATAATGAAGATCCCCAAAGTATGGACCAGATAGTCAAAGCAACCGGAGCCCAAGCAGTAGAATGGGCATTTAAAACCGAATGTTGCGGAGCCTCCCTGGCCACCTCCCGGCCCGAGATCGGAGCCAAAATGATCAATGAAGTAATCCAAAATGCCCGGGAAGCTGGAGCCGAATGTATAGTAACCGCCTGTCCCTTATGCATGCTCAACTTGGACATGCGTCAGGCCGGGACCGGAAAACGATACGGAGTAAACTTAAATATGCCCATCTATTACCTTACCGAACTGGTAGCCCTGGCCGGAGGATATAGTCAGGAAGAAGTAGGCATACCCCGTCACTTCGTAGAAAGCGGCAGTTACCTGAATAGTCTGCCAGCCAAAGCAGCCCAGCTGGAAGCAGAAGAAGCAGCCCAAAAAGCCAAAGGCAAGAAAGGGGCCAAAACAGCAGCTACAGCCCAAGATGATGAAGCAAATAAAAAGAAAATAGCCGCCATGATCAAAGGATTCCAGAAAAATCCGGACAAAATGGCCCTTCGGCTGATACAAGATGAAGAACGGGCTAAGATATTAGCCGAAATAGTAGCAAGCGATGAAAAGAAGATAAACAAACTAGCCGAACTGATGGTAAGTGATCAGGAAAAGGCCAGCAAAGCCGCCGAAGCCTATGTAACTGGGGAACTAAAGAAACGGGAGAAATAGAAAAAGAGTTGTAAAAGGAGGGATTAGGCCATGAAGAAACGAGCAGGCGTATTTGTGTGCCAGTGCGGTACCAATATAGAAGCCACCATCGATACCGAAAGAGTGGCAGAATACGCCAGAACATTACCCGGGGTAGTTTATGCTACCACCTATAAATATATGTGCTCAGATCCCGGCCAGGAACTGATCAGGAATGCCATAAAAGAGCACCAATTAGAACAGATAGTAGTAGCCTCCTGTTCACCGCGCATGCATGAGAACACCTTCCGCAAGGCAGTAGTAGCAGGGGGAATGAACGGATATATGTTTGAGATGGTAAATATCCGGGAACAAGACTCCTGGGTACACCATGACCGGGCAGCAGCCACCAAAAAAGCAGAAGATCTGGTAAGGATGGGAGTCAGCAAGGCCTTAAAGAACCAACCCTTGCAGGTATCCACCATCCCCATAACCAAAAGAGCTTTAGTAATAGGGGGAGGCATAGCCGGGATGCAAGCCGCTTTAGATATAGCCGAAGCCGGGCACCAGGTAGTGCTAGTAGAGCGGGAAGCCTCCATCGGGGGTAAAATGACCCAGCTGGATAAAACCTTCCCCACCATGGACTGCGCCGCCTGAATAGGCACCCCCAAGATGGTTGCTGTGGCGC
>CAZPSR010000228.1:0-3396 GCA_964589135.1 uncultured Syntrophomonas sp. | reverse complement strand
GTGGATTTTCGGGGTCGGGAAATAGAACCCCTGGATCAAAAAGAAATAAATGCTTTACTGGCTTGGATTAAAGATTCCGGGGTCAAACGCATAGCCCTGGCTGCCAAGTTTGCCAATCGCAACCCGGTCCACGAGCAAATCCTGAAAAAGAGAATAGTTGAGGAATGTGACGGGGTTCAGGTTTCTATCAGCTCAGAGATTTCAGCTAAACTTAATTTCCCCCGCCGAGCTGCCACCACCTATTTTACTGCTATGACCATTTGGGAATGGAATCGTTTTGTAGACCAAATAGAAGCCGCCCTGGAACTTAGGGAAATAAAAGCCCAGGTTCATGTTCTAAAAGCAGATGGAGGCACTATACCCCTGGCCGCTTCCCGCAGCAAACCATGTGAAACAGTTTTTTCCGGTCCGGCTGCCAGTACCATGGGCGGTTCGGCCCTTACTCTGGACCAACTGAATTCTGTGGTGGTAGATGTGGGTGGTACTACCACTGATTTATCCCTGATTATAGCCGGTGAGCCCCTTTATGCCTCCAAGGGGGCAGTGATCGAGAATCAGCTCACCCATGTTAACTCTTTTGCGGTTAGATCCATTCCCTTGGGAGGAGACAGCGTCATTACCCGGCAAGGGGTTCAGCCCTATCGCCTGGGTCCAGCGGCTTGTTTTGGAGGAGAAAAGCCTACCGTAACCGACGCCTTTAATATTCATCTAAACCTGGATTTGGGAGATGTAGCCCAATCCCAAAACAAATTGCAGACTATAGCCCAGGAGCTGGAGTTGGACCTGGCTTCTTTATCCGCCCGGATAGTAGAGGAGGTAAGCCAGCGTCTGCTGCTGGAGTTGAATGATATGTTCCGGCAGTGGGAGAATGAACCGGCCTACAAAGTGTGGGAGGTTATAAACCAGCGCAAATTTACTCTGGACCGGGTTATCGGCATTGGAGCGGCAGCTCCTGCGCTAGTGACTGCCCTGGGCAGTCTGATGCAGGTAGACTCATTGGTACATGAGTACTCACCGGTAGCTAATGCCCTGGGGGCGGCAGTGGTTCGTCCCACCTTGTCTGTAATCCTACATGTAGATACCCAGACCCAGAAATATACCCTGGATCCCGGCGGTATAAACGGAACCCTGGATAAACCCCGCAATTTTCAACTAGATCACGCCCGGGCCATGGCTCGCCAGCACCTACATACTGTAGGGCAGGAGCTGGGGATGGAAAGCTATACCACAGAGGCTGATTTCTTTTTAGAAGAGCAATTTAACATGATAAGAGGATGGGACCGAACCGGCAAACTGTTCGAAGTTGGAATACAGGTTTCTCCTGGCTTTATCAATGAATATAAGGGGGTGAAGATATGAAGCCAACCGGAATATTGTTTTTTCCAGCCTTTGACTGGGCTATCTCGCCCACCCATCCGGAACGGGAAGAAAGGCTATTATATACCAGGGACCAGATATTTGAGGAAGGCATCATGGATCTGCCGCAAATCAGAGAATATAAACCTGGTCTGGCCAGTTTAAAGGACATTGCCCGAGTGCATTTTTGCGTACCCAATGTGGAAGCCCAGATTACCGAGGCTCATCTGGTCTCTGCCGGCTCCGCCCTGGTTATGGCCGATGCGGTGATGCAGGGTGAGGTTAAGAATGGTTTTGCTATCATCCGTCCCCCAGGACATCATTCCATGACCGTAGCCCATGGCAACCGGGGGTTCTGCAATATTAACAATGAAGCCATTATGGTAGAATACCTGCGGCAAAAATATGGCCTCAAAAGGGTTGCCATAGTGGATACTGATGTTCACCATGGAGATGGTACCCAGGAAATATTTTACCATGATCCTGAGGTGCTTTTTATATCCTTCCACCAGGATGGCAGGACTCTGTACCCCGGCTCCGGCTTTATAGAAGAGGCAGGGGGACCCTTAGCCTATGGTACTACCATAAATATTCCTTTGTTGCCTCGCACTACTGATACCGGCATCCATTATGTCCTGGATAAGCTGGTGATGCCCATACTGGAAGAATTCAAACCAGATATAATTATCAATTCTGCCGGTCAGGATAACCACTATAGTGATCCCCTGGCCAATATGGCCTTTTCCGCCCAGGGCTATGCCCGTCTGAATGAAACCTTGGCTCCAGATATTGCGGTATTGGAGGGTGGTTATTCGGTAGAATCAGCCCTACCCTATATAAATATGGGCATTATCATGGCCATGGCCGGGATTGATTACTCCAACTTAAAGGAACCGGATTACAACCCCACTCGCCTGAAAGAGCCCACAAGCAACATGGAACACATATATAAGATCGTAGACACTCAGTTGCAAACCTTCCGCCGGCGGGAAGAAGTTATTGAAAAAACTCGCCGGAGTGGACAAATGTTTAAATCCAGCCATGAGAGTATTTTTTACGATACCGATTATATTAGTGAGACCCAGAGAAACGAACTCCGCTTGTGCCCAACCTGTGGCGGCTTTAGAATTATAAATTCTTCCGCCCGGCATCCTAATGGGAAACAATATGATATAGCTTGCATCCAGTTGCCCATTTATGCTTGCCAAAGCTGCCAGGAGCAGGCCCGGGATGCCTATACAACTATGAACAGCAGTGATACCTATGATCTGGTGTATCTGCAGGACCGGGTTAAAGATGAATATAGAACAACCGCTACCCGTACCGGGGAGGAAAGGGTACTTTAGTATGACTATTCAGCTCTTGGAAGATGATTTAATCAATAAGATTGCTGCGGGGGAAGTGGTGGAACGACCATCCTCCATAGTTAAGGAACTGTTAGAGAACTCTATTGACTCTAAAGCTAATGACATAAGGGTCAAAATCAGCGGGGGAGGCCGGGAGCTGATTGAAGTAGAAGACAATGGAAAGGGAATAAAGTATGCAGAGGTGCCCCTAGCCTTCCTGCGTCATGCCACCAGCAAGATACAGGAGGAAGAAGACCTAAAGCGTATTTTAAGCCTGGGATTCAGAGGCGAGGCTCTCCCCAGTATAGCTTCGGTTTCCCGGATCGAACTGTACAGCCAGGCAACTGGAGAAGCAGGGGTACATGCCAGTCTGGAGGGGGGACAACTGCTGCAGCAGGAACTCTGGGCTGTGGGAACCAAAATAACAGTAAAAGATCTGTTTTTTAATACCCCGGCCCGACAAAAGTTTTTGAAAAGTCCGGTTACCGAGAGTAATCATATTTATGAACTTATGTGCAAGTATGCCCTGGCCTGGCCGGATATATCCTTCACCTATCGTAGTGAGAGGAAAAACTATTTTAAAACCCCAGGCCAGGATTCCCTTTTGGATACGGTAATAAGCATTTATGGTTCAGACTTTTCACATCAATTCATGGAAATATATTATCAGGGCCATGATTACCGGATACAGGGC
>CAZPSR010000227.1:0-3402 GCA_964589135.1 uncultured Syntrophomonas sp. | reverse complement strand
ATGGACTTCGAGAGGAGGTCAGCAGCGGTATGGATTTTAATTTTCAGGACTTGATTCTAAAAGATCGGGATTCCAGGCAACATCAATCATTTCAGGGAACCTTCTTAGAGTACTTAAAGCTAGTAAAGAATGATCCGGAAATAACTATGCTGGCTCATGAACGCATGTATAAAATAATCATGAGTCAGGGGATGGAAGCAATTAAAACTGAGGATGATCAGCGTTTGAAGAGAATATATGGAAAAGAGACCATAAAAAGATACAAGTTTTTTGAAAGTGATTTTTATGGTATTGATAAAACCATAATGGAAATTGTTCGTTACTTTCATTCTGCGGCTATGCGAGGGGAAGAATCCCGGCAGGTCTTATATATGGTGGGACCAGTAGGGTCGGGTAAGTCTTCCCTAATGGAGAGCCTGAAAAAAGCCCTGGAACAACAAGCTCCGATTTTTGGGTTGAAAGACTGCCCCATGCGGGAAGAACCACTACATTTGGTTCCCAAACATCTTCGGGCCAGGTTCTCAGACCTTTTAGGCGTAACCATCGAAGGTGATTTGTGTCCGATCTGCCGTTACCGACTGTTACACGAATATCATGGGGAATACGAAAAATTTGCCGTAGTGACAAGTGACTATTCTATTCGCTCCCGCAAAGGCATAGCGGTGGTACCCCCGGTAGATCCAAATAATCAGGATACCTCAGTTTTAGTGGGATCGGTAGATATATCCAAAATGGACTTATATCCCGAAGATGATCCCCGGGTCTTGTCCTTAAATGGTGCCTTTAATGCCGGTAACCGTGGACTGGTGGAATTCATCGAGATTTTCAAAAATGATGTGGAATACTTGCACACCATCCTTACCGCTACCCAGGAGAAATCAATTCCTTCCCCAGGTAAAAACTCCATGATATATTTTGATGGCATCATACTGGCACACTCCAACGAATCAGAATGGAATAAATTTAAATCCGACCATACCAACGAAGCTATACTGGACCGAATCGTAAAAGTCGAAGTCCCTTACTGCCTGGAGTTGGATGAAGAAGTGAAAATTTATCAGAAGATTCTTAAACGCAGTAATTTTAAGGCTCATATTGCGCCTCACACCATTGAAATGGCTTCCATATTTGCTATAATCAGTCGGCTGACCCGCTCTTCCAAAGTGGATATTATAAGCAAAATGCATATCTATAATGGAGAAGAGGTGCTGCAAAAGGATGCCACCCAAAGAATAGATATTAGAGAATTAAGAGAAGAAGCGGGAAGAGAGGGCTTTGAGGGTATCAGTACCCGCTTCATAATGAAAGCCATTGATAATGCTCTTTCCGAGTCAGAGCACGATTGTATCAATCCCCTTATTTTGTTAGATGCACTGGCCAAATCGGTAAAAGCCAGTGACTTCGGCGAAGAGGAAAAGAAAAGGCTACTGGCTTACTTACAGGACGTGGTTCGAAAAGAGTATAATCGCATCCTGGAAAAGGAAGTGACCAAAGCTTTTATTCACGGTTATAGAGAACAAGCGGAAACCCTTTTCAATAATTATCTGGATCATGCTGAAGCTTTTGTAAACAAGGTAAAACTCAAGGATATGAATACCGGTGAAGAACTGGACCCGGATGAAATATTTTTATCTTCCATCGAGGCCCAGCTGGGTTTAACCGGTAATGCCGCCCAGGGCTTCAGGCACGATGTTACCGCTTATATGTTTACCCTTTTGCGCAATAATAAAAAAATCGAATATGACAGCTATGAGCCATTGAAAGAAGCCATTGAAAAGAAGCTAACTGCTTCGGTCCGAGAGCTATCTCGCATTATTACCCAGGCTAGAGTGAGGGATACTGACCAAAGTAAGAAATACAATCAGATGGTGGAAGAGATGAAAAGCAATGGCTATTGTGAAAACTGTTGCAACGTTATCCTTAAATACGCGGCCAACAATCTGTGGAAAGATTAAAGAAGAAGATCTTGTCGGCCCTATTCCCTAAGGGGGGGCAAATGGTGGAGGGATTTTCCAAGGCAATAATTGGGGAGAGTGATCCATTTGGCTATTTTTCGTGATTATGACCCAGGGGGCCGGGACCGCAGTGCTGAAGACCGAAGACGGCATCGGCAGCTGGTGGAAGACTCCATTAAGAAAAATATTGGTAACATAATTGCAGAAGAGAGCATTATAGGACAAAGCAAGGATAAGATTATCAAGGTTCCTATCCGGGGCCTTAAGGAATACCAGTTCATTTATGGTGAAAACCGCCCCGGAGTGGTGCCTGGAACTGGAGGGGAAAAACGCGGCGACCGTTTGCCAGAATCAGCTGAAGGTGAGGGCTCGGGGGAGGGAGCAGGTACGGCGGAAGGGGTGGACTATTATGAGTTAGACATCACTCTGGAAGATCTGGCTGAATACCTGTTTGAAGACTTAGAACTGCCATATATGGAAAGAAAAAAGTTCTCTTTGATTGAAAGTGAAAAAAGCAGCAAACGCTGGGGAATACAGAAAAAGGGGATCCCACCTCGACTATCCAAAAAGCGTTCTATGCAGGAACGAATAAAAAGAAAAAAATCCCAGGAAAGATCATACCGGGAAATGGATTTGGAAACAAAGCAGGAAAGGTTTCCCTTTCATGAGGAGGATTTACGCTATCATCGGGTTAAAGAGCAGCTACGTCCTCAATCCAATGCTGTAGTAATGTGTCTTATGGATAATTCCGGCTCCATGTATCAAGAAAAAAAGTATCTAGCTCGAAGCTTCTTCTTTCTTCTTTATCATTTTGTAAAATACCGCTATGTAAATGTTGAACTGGTATTTATCAACCATACCACTACGGCTCAGGAAGTTAACGAAGATGAGTTTTTTCACCGGGGAGAATCAGGCGGCACCTTTATCAGCAGCGCCTATGCCAAGGCCCTGGAAATAATAGAGGAACGCTATAGTCCAGAAATTTGGAATATATATGCCTTCCATTGTAGTGACGGCGATAATTGGCCTGAAGACACTCCCCGAGCCATTGAGATGGCTAACGAATTATGTTCGAAATGTAATTTGTTTGGTTATGGAGAAATAAGATTATCCATCGGTTCTTATCGCAGTTCTACCAGCTTGTTGAAAAAGTTTGAAAGGGCCATAACCGCTCCTAATTATGTGGCAGTTTATATTGACAACAAGCAGGATATCTGGCCGGCGTTTAAGCGGCTTTTAACCATTAGCGATAGGAGTGATTAATCTGGATTATCGCATAGCAGACCTGGAGTATTACAATCGCCTTATTGAGGAAGCTGCCGGGGAGTTTGGCCTGGATGCTTACCCCCAGGAGTTTGAAATCTGCAATTATGAGGATATGCTCAGCTATGAGGCCTATTCTGGCATGCCCTCACGTTATCCCCACTGGAGTTTTGGCAAAGCCTGG
>CAZPSR010000226.1:0-3460 GCA_964589135.1 uncultured Syntrophomonas sp. | reverse complement strand
CGTAGATAACTCAGCTACTGGGTCGGCAATAGCTCTTTTATATTGTCTCTACCTATTGTTGCCAAGGCAAACACTCTTAGCTGTCACCTACTGCCACCCACAAAAACTGGCCTAAGGGTAAGGATAGGGGAAAGAATCATCCATTACCTGAATATAAGCTCTAAGGTTGAGGACCAGCGATATCAAGAAAGGCCTTTGATACTTCCTAATGGCCTCAATCAAGGATTAGCACAATAGATCGTAGAAGCTGCCAAGTTAATACTATATTGCTAAAATCATTCTCTATCTGCTTTAATACAATTACTACGAAAAGAATCTAGCAGCGTGAAAGTTAAGTAATTAATAAACCGTATTATATTCAATTGGATATCTTTTCCTAAGGAGGGTATTGGTATGGCATTTTTCACTAGATTTAAACTGTTATTTACCTTGATAACTCTACTGATGATAAGCGTCTTTTCAGTAAGCGGCTGCTGGAATAAAGAAAACATGGGGGATTCTAGCCTTAATTCCAGCGCCCAGGCCGCTGAGTTTGCCACCTATAAGGAGTATCCGGTAAACATTACCCCAAGTCTGGACCCCTATCAGATAGCTGCTGATTTGAGCAACATTGAAAATATCAGCCGCTTTGAGTTCTCCCCCGCAGCCCGGGAGATGCTGGCAAAGAACTCCTTTGTGGTTACGCCCTTTTGGGGTGAAGAATTCTTTGCTCTATATGAACCCAATCGCTATGACGGCATTCCCAATTTTATTACCACTGACTCCATGCTTCACAACTATCATCTTTTTTTCAATCACCTTTTGGAAGTTACGGAACAGGAGCATTTTATTCCCAACCTAGGAAGTCTCAACCAGCTTATGTTAGCTCAAAGCCTTAAACAATACCAAATACTTGAGAAGAGCGAATGGGAAAACGCAGCTAAACGCAACCTGGCCTTTTTTGCCGTAGGGAGCCGTCTGCTTAATCCCCAGGTTCAGGTGCCGGAACCGGTTCAAAGTATAGTGGCCCAGGAAATAGATTTGATTAAAGAACATCAGCAAATGGCATTATCTCCCCTTATGAGTATAGGTGTTGCTGCTCCTAATGAGATGGAGGAGCTGAAGGAAGATTATACTCAATACCTACCCCGGGGGCATTATACCAAATCAGAAGAACTGCAGAACTACTTCCAAAACATGATGTGGTATGGACGCATGACCTTCCGCCTCAAAAGCGAAGATGAAACCCGTTCCGCAGTCTTGATCACCCTGGCCCTCAAGCAGGAAGATAATCTTAAAAACTGGCTAAAGATTTATGAGCCTACCAGCTTTTTGGTGGGAAAAAGCGATGATCTTAGCTTCTTTGAATACCAAGAGGTTTTAAAGCAAGTGTATGGGAACTCCATAAAAGTCCAGGATTTAAGTAAATCAGAAGATAAATGGCAAGAGTTATTAGGCCTGGCCCAGAAACTTAAGCCCCCACAAATCAATTCTATCCCTATATTTGATGAAAACCTGCAGCCAGATCGGGAAGCTGAGATAAAAGGTTTTCGTTTTATGGGACAGAGGTATACCCTGGATGCCGATGTATTCCAACGCCTTATCTATCGAGAAGTAAAAGAAAATAAAGCCGGAGAAAGACGCCTCTTGCCCCGAGGCTTGGATATCCCGGCAGCTATGGGCAGCCAGGAAGCAGTTGCTATTTTAAAGGATCTGGGAGATTGGGACTATGCCAAATACCCGGAAAATATGGGCGAAATGCAATCATATATCAACGGCCTGGATAAGTCTAGCTGGACCCAAAACCTGTACTGGAGCTGGCTTTATACCCTGAGAACCTCCCTGGGCCATAAGGCAGAGAGCTACCCCTCTTTCATGCTTAACCAGGCCTGGGATAGAAAAGAGCTTAACACCTTCCTGGGCAGTTGGACCGAATTAAAGCATGATACTATCCTCTATTCCAAACAGGTATACGCCGAAATGGGCGGTGGTATAGGCGGCGAGGTCGATGACCGAGGTTATGTGGAACCCAATCCCGAACTCTATGGCCGCCTGGCATCTTTATGCCATATGACCCGAGAAGGACTGGATAGCCGGCAGCTTATATCCGATCGAGATAAGGAAAGCCTGGAACGTATGGAAACCCTGGCCTTGGCCCTAAAAGAGATTGCGGAAAAAGAGCTGACAGATACTCCCCGGACTGAGGAAGAATATGATCTGATCCGCAGTTATGGGGGACAGCTGGAGCACTTCTGGCTGGAAGCCCTGCGGGATGAGAACAGCGACCTGCCCCCCAAAGCCTGGGAAAACCCGGCCGCTTTGATTGCCGATGTGGCTACTGCTCCCCCTGATCTGGTGCTGGAAGAAGGAACCGGTTATGTTTCAGAAATCTACGTGGTAGTTCCCCTAGATGGCAGTCTGCGTATTGCCCGGGGAGGAGTATATTCCTATTATGAATTTTCCTGGCCGGCCTCTGATCGGCTTACTGATCAAAAATGGCGGCAAATGCTGCAAGACCAGGAGGCTCCTGCAGCACCAGCCTGGACTAAGGTCTTTACTGCTGAAGGACCTTGTCATTCGCTAATGCCCCAGGCTGATTGATTATGAACAAGATCTTTTCCTCCGGCCGGCCCAGATACTGTATCTTACTAGCTATGATCTTGCTGCTGGCCGGGGCGGGGTTATGGGCCAAGCAAATGGGCAGCGCCCTATATTACCTTAATTGGGGCCAAAAAGAACTAGATCCAATTTTCCAGGATCTAAATAATAATGGTATTGATGAATGTTATTTATTGGATAAACACACCCTGAACATTATCGAGAATAATAGGGAGCTTTGGACCTCACCACCGGAATGGCAAATAAGCACCCTGCTTGTGGGTGATGCCAATCATGACGGTCAAGAAGACCTTTTGTTGGTAGTATGGAAAAGAGGAAGCTTTGGAAAAGATAAGCCCTTCTGGGTGGAGGAAAATGATCGGGATCTGCGCTGTCACCTTTTTATGTTTAATCTGACTGGGGAGCAAATCAAAGCCGTTTGGATGTCCTCCGCTTTACACCGCCCCATTTATTCATTACAGTTAACCGACCTGGACCAGGATGGAAAAAATGAGCTCTTAATACAGGAAGGCAGCTACTCGCTGCTATCCCGCCTAACCCACTCCCATGATGACACCCCCAGCCTCTGGCAATGGCAGAGCTGGGGCTTCCGTAAGCAAGGAATCGTACCGCATAGGGTAGAGTCTTTCACGCTAGAAAAGGAAGAAAAGCCAGTTTGTTTACTTTTTTCCCGGGTTATCGATTGAACCGGTACCTGGATTTAAGTCAGAAAAGAGCCTGGATCCCTCGGGGATGGAATATTTCAGAGCTCCGGAAGGACATGCATTTATGGTTTATATTATTTTCTCCGGTTACTCGGCATCAATCTTGACCAGGGCTGAGTTTCGGATTGAAGACTGTACGCAGGTGGACGAAAATATTG
>CAZPSR010000225.1:0-3499 GCA_964589135.1 uncultured Syntrophomonas sp. | reverse complement strand
ACCGACTCCCGTCAGGACTAATAGTCCTAATATAATGGCCTTTGTAGGGGTGCCAGGAGTTGGTAAAACTACCACTTTGGCCAAAATAGCAGCTATTTCCTTTTTGTTTAAAAGTTTTAGTATCGGAATCATAACCATTGATACCTTCCGAGTAGGGGCAGTGGAACAAATACGCATGTACGGTGATATACTGGGAGCATCGGTGGAAATGGTAACCTCTCCTGTTGAATTGTTACAAGCGGTGCAAAAATACTATGATAAAGATTTAATTCTAATCGATACTGCAGGCAGGCCTTCTAAAAATCTTTATCAACTATCGGAAATAAACTCCTATTTGGAAACAATAAACAATTTGGATATTTACCTGGTTATTAACGCTACCACCAAAGGTCAGGATATAATGCGAATAATAAAAGATTTCAAAGTAATTCCCTACAATCATTTAATAATCAGCAAGATCGATGAAACCGAGTATCCGGGCACACTTCTCAATGCAGCCTATTGGACTGGATTACCAATAGCCTATATTACTAATGGACAAGATGTACCGGAGGATATTGTGGCTGCCAGCCCTGAGCTATTAGCCACTTACATTATGAAGGATGTGGTTTATTAATGGCTGATCAGGCAGATAATTTGAGAGTCTTAATGGATCGAAAGGCCAAGAATCTAAAATCACCAAATAATACGCAAATAATCGCCATTTCTAGCGGTAAAGGCGGAGTTGGCAAGACTAGCTTGGTGGTCAATATGGCTATTGCATTAAGTAAAAAAGGCAAAAAGGTCATGATCATGGATGCTGATCTAGGTATGGCCAATGTTGATGTTATGCTGGGTTTAGTTCCCCGATTTACTCTCTATGATGTTTTAGATGGGAAGAAAAACCTTGAGGAAGTAATTGTTGAAGGGGCTGAAGGAGTAAATATCATACCTGGCTGTTCAGGAATATTTGAGATGGATAATATTTCCATATTGCAAAAGCAAAATCTATCAGAAGCGCTAGAGGCTTGTACTCAGGAAAAGGATTATGTTTTGATCGATACTGCTGCAGGAATATCACCGCTTGTTCTGGGGTTTATCACTGCTGCTGATGATGTGATGATTGTAATTACTCCCGAGCCTACGTCTATAACTGATGGTTATGCCATGATAAAAATTTTATCGGAATTCAAATTACATGAAAAAGTCTATTTGGTGGTGAACATCGCTGGTATAAAGGAAGCCAGGGATACGGCCCAAAAGATTGAAATCGTAGCTAATAGATACCTGGATATAGAAATAGTAAGACTGGGTTTTATTAATTATGATAGTACCGCCAAAAGGGCGATTCAGGAAATGGTACCTTTTATCAGCCAATATCCACGCAGCCAGGTCAGCAGAGATGTGATTCAGATTGCCAACAACCTCTGCCAAAACAAAAATGGCTTTAATAAAAGCACCGGGGCTTTTGCCCAAAAACTAATCTGTTTACAAAAATCAATTCGATTAAACAGGGGATGACGACTGATATGGAAACAAGTGGCGATATAGATCCGCGTTTATACCTGCCGTTGGTTAAATCTATAGTTGATCGGCTGGACGTAAAAATACCCCCATATTGGGATAAGGAAGATCTCATAGGCTATGGCATTCTGGGTTTGATAGAAGCCATGGGACGTTATCAGGCCGACAAAGGGGTACAATTTGCCTCTTTTGCCTCGAAGCGGATAAAAGGAGCCATTATTGATGCTTTAAGAAAAGAATCTCCATTATCCCGCAACTGCTGGCAAAAAGTGCAGATCATTACTGGAGCCATAGAGAGAATATCTGCTCTTACTGCCCAGGAAGTAACTTTGGAAGAAATCAGCAAGGAAACGGATATGGAGAAGGCTGAGATCGAATCAGCGATACAATCTTTCAGATTGATGGCCTCAGTTTCCTTGGAGCAAACCCTGGGGTTTAACGAAATAAAGATTCAGGATACTCTAAAAGCCCCAGCCGATAAGTCACCGGAGGAAGTCTTCCTCAAAAAGGAACAGAGCAAGTCTCTTATTGAAGCCATAAATTCTCTAGGGGAACGGCAGCGATTGGTACTGACCCTTTATTATTATGAGGAGTTAACCCTGAAGGAAATCGCCACTATATTGGATGTTACTGTAGGAAGGGTTTCTCAAATAAAGGCCCTGGCTTTAGCTGCATTGCGTCGCCAGATGGAAGGGGATAAAGGCTTTGATTAATTAAACAATAAACAATAAGAACCGATATTAAAAGGAGGGGAAGAAATGATCAAAGGAATATATTGTACCAATACTGGTCTGAATGCCCTGCAAAACAAGATGAAAACCCTAGCTAAAAACATAGCTAATGTTAACACCGAAGGTTTCAGGCAGGAAAAAATGACCTTTAAAACCCTTATTAATACCAATGGAGTGTCTTCAGCAGGAGCAGCATTGGATTTTAGTCCCGGTAGCATAAAAGAAACCGGGAGAGAACTGGACTTCGCCATAAATGGAGACGCATTTTTTACCATCCATACCCCCCAAGGTGATAGATATATTAGAAGAGGTTCTTTTTACTGCGACACTTCAGGTTATTTGACTGATAAAAACGGAAACCGAGTAGCTGGGGTTTCTGGTGAGGTGAGAATGGTGAGGGGGGAACCTGACCAGGACTTCTATCTGGCTGACATCCAAGATAAAGGCTGTCTTACCTGGACAGTAGATGGTTTTATGGCCTCTGATCCGACCCAGGTATCTCGGCCGGAGGCGGTTAAAGTGCTGCAAGGTAAGTTGGAAACTTCTAATGTAGATCTCATTTATAATCTGTCTGAAATGATATACAGCTGCAGAAACTTTTCACTAAACAGTAGAATGCTTATGTCTGAGGATGAAATGTTGAAAAGAGCTGCCGATGATATCGGTACATTAAAATAGAATTTAACTTTATGAGAGGTGTAATATTCTATGGCAAAAACAATATTGATCGTTGATGATGCGGCTTTTATGAGAATGATGATTAAAGACATTGTAACCAGGAATGGTTATGAAGTTGTGGGAGAAGCTCAAAACGGGATAGAAGCCCTGGAGCAATATAAAAAACTAAAACCCGATTTAGTTACAATGGATATTACTATGCCGGAAAGAGATGGTATATCTGCGGTAAAAGATATCCTTTCAGTAGATTCGTCTGCTCAAATCATTATGTGTAGCGCCATGGGGCAACAGGCTCTGGTAATGGATGCAATAAAAGCGGGTGCCAGCGATTTTCTGGTTAAGCCCTTTAAACCTGAACGGGTATTACAAGCTATAGAAAAAGCACTAATGTAAAGGAAAAGTTTTATGAGTGATATTCTTTCCCAAACCGAAATCGATTCACTGATAAATGCCTTGTCAAAGGGACAACCTTTAGGCCGAAACAAGGACGAATTACAAGTGGACACGAAACAATATAATTTTCGTAAGCCAAATAAATTTACCAAAGATCAACTCCGAACCTTATATATGATTAATGAAAAGTTTTC
>CAZPSR010000224.1:0-3565 GCA_964589135.1 uncultured Syntrophomonas sp. | reverse complement strand
GTAAATCCAGATTATGTCCAAAATTACCATATATTCCATATAGATTGGTTCTATATAATATTTAGTAATAAATGGGATGTGTGCCAATAGTTCAGGGTAATTCTTTATCCCCCATGAAATTAGTCGAACTTATGAATATAAAGCAGGTTAATTTCGTTACATGTAGGATGTAGAGGGTCTTGGATCGCCAGTTTATTGAATAATATGTTAGGTTATACTATAGACCACAAGTGGGCCAGACTATCCGAAGAATATTGCACAGTTTAAAATCGCCCCACTTGATGATCCTTATTTGCCATTTTAAGAGCTGGAGGCTGATTTTTGGCCCTGATACAGTGCGCCATTTTTCACTGTAAAGACCCAGCTCGCACTTTAAGAGACTTTTTGGACAGTCTAGGGCGATCGCAGGTAGTCCCTACCGCCGTTTACCGTATTGGCGGCGATGGAATGCTCGGATAACGGATGGTATTGGCGGTCTTGGGCCGCCAATACTGTATATTTACTTCAACCTGATCCCTTTATATTGCCGGGTAATTTCTATTACCGCATTTTCGGTTGGCATTCTTTCGCCGCTGGAGCCGGAAGCATAACCATGGGCAGCAGAGTGCTTAACGGAATATGACGCAGTGTCCACATCCTTGAATGGCCCTCCATGGGTTAAGATCATAATCTCAGAATTTACGGCTTTGGCAGCTTCCATGATCTCCTGTACGGCTTTTATCGCTTCTTCCAGGGTTACAAGCTCCTGGCCCCCGGTCAAACCGCCACTGGTAACCCCAACTATAGCCCCTATTACATCTGCGCCTGCCTGGGCCATAATTTTGGCTTCCTGGGCATTAAAAGCCCAGGCAACAGTGAAGATATCCTTGACATGAGCAGTATGAATCAGTTCTACTTCCCGGGAGAAACCAATACCGACAGCTTCCAACTGCTGGGCAAAGAAGTCACCATATAAACCGACAAAGGGTTCGTTGGTTATTCCGGAAAAGCCCAGTTCCATCATTTCATCAATGATCAGGGATAAGTTTACCGCCGGGTGATGAGCGCCAATGCCAGCTATGCAAGGGGCCTGTTGGACTACTGGGATAATTTCCCAAGCCATTGCTTTTACCCTGGCATTACAGTCTTCATAAGGCATCCAGGCCAAGAGGGTAGGCTGTCCCATCAAGCGAAATTTAGCGGTGGAATATACTGCAATAAGGTCGGCTCCTCCAATATCAGCACATTTGGCGGTTAAACCAGTCCCAGCTCCAAACATCAATAGGGCCTGCTGTTTATTCACCTGTTCCTGAAGCCTATTAATTATTTCTTTACGACTATATTTGGCTGCCATTTGCTCCACCTCCAAATTTAAAAGGGAATAATATCGGGGCGATCCTTATGACTTCCTTTTTTCCAACGGTCTTCCAGCATTTCAGTCAAGAGTTCAGCCATAAAAATAGCAAATTCGGGTTGGTTCAAATGCTTGTCAACCAGAATAACTTCAAGGTTTTCTTTGTTTTTATCTATGCTCTGGCGCAGGGCTTCCACATAGCGGACTGATCTATAGGACCACTGGGGGTTATTGGGATCAGCTACCCATACTGGGCCAGCTCCGGGTCCGGCCCAGCCTAGCTCAATATCTGGCTCAGGTAAATCACAGGCTCCCCAGCCTCGCATAGGGATACAGAGTACACTTGGTCCCTGGGCCTTATTTAATTTGGCTGCCATGTGTTCACCGATACGATAGATTTCTTCCATTGATACCCCCACACAGGTTACAGTAGGATTGTGTATATATAATCCGCGGCCTGGTTGGTCGGTTTCCTGGATGAATTTTTCCGGGACCGTAGCCCGGGGGCCGAAATTAATCAGATCTAATCCTCCCGGAGCTACCACCTGGGGGATACCCATATCACCGGCTGCGGTCATTCTGTCTGTTCCGGCTCCCAAGACTCCCCCCAGCATTTCATCACCTATTTCATGAGTGGTGATATCCAGGACTCCGGCGATAAATCCATCCCGGATTAATTCCTCCAGGGATCTGCCGCCACTGCCTACTGCGTGGTTAATAATTACGTCATATCCTTTATTCTCCATGTATTCAGAGGCCTTCAATACACAGGGGGTAGTAACCCCGAACATCATACAACCTATCAGCGGTTTTTCGGCGATATTTTCCATTGGGGGAGCCAAAGCCATACCTACTACAGCTGCTGCTGCATTATTCAGAATTTGCCGGGTAACCTTGTTTAATCCGGCTTCTGCAATGGGATACATCATGCATATATCCCGGGTACCTACATAGGGTGAAACGTCTCCCGAGGCCATGGTGGTAAGCATGAATTTGGGTGGGCCTATGGGCAGGGACTGCATGATCCGGGTAGCAATGCTGGCCCCCATGGAACCGCCATAGGCGATTATTCCATCTAATTGGCCGGCATTCAGTAATTCATCGGCGAGTTTAATGGCCCCGGCGGCTATCAAATCTGAAGCCTGGCCCCGATCCAGAGCAAAAATATCTTCTTTGCTTTTTCCCATCCTGGCTACTACCTGGCTTACACTGATATCTGCCCAGCCTACTTCATGGCCTACGCTAAGTTCCAAAATAGTGGCCTTGCCACCGGCTGCTTTGACTCGTTCAGCCAAAAATTTTATTTCATTACCTTTGGTATCCAAAATACCTGCTACTAGAATTTGAGGTTGATTGGCCATTATAACACCCTCCTTTATTATTCATCATAGGGGTAAAGTGTTTGTTTCCTTTTCGGCTCAATAGACGCAGGCCCGGCTTAAACCCCTATTTTTCCAAGGGGATATTCTTAAATTGCTGGCAGGCTTCCTTAAGGGGGATTTCAATAGGTATACGTTCAATACTGGAAGCGCCCAAAAATCCCACTGATTCAGTTTTTTTATAAATATAGCGGGTATCTTCTGGATAGGCTATGGGACCACCATGGGAGAAGATCATTATATCCTTATATCCTTCCCGGGCTCTTGCAGTCATTTCATTAATCAAGTCAGCTGATTTTTCCAGAGTCAGTTTATTTTCGGCATATTTGGAACCAATAGAACCTCCAGCGGTAAGGCCCATGTGGCAAATCAATACATCTAACTGGGCCTGCCCCACCAGTCTGGCTTCCTCAGCATTGAAGGCATAGCCCAGAGTAAACATACCCAGAGATTTAGCAATTTTTAGGGTTTCGATTTCCACCCCGTAGCCCATACCGGTGTCCTCCAGTTCCTGCCGGAATCTGCCGTCAATAAGGCCCACAGTAGGAAAGTTCATAACTGCTGAAAAGCCCAAGTTAATCAAGGTCTTAAAGTAAGGGGCCATTTCCCGGGTGGGGTCAGTTCCACATATGCCGGCTATTATAGGAGTTTCCTGAATTACCGGGAAAATCCGGTGGGCCAGGTCGATAACAATCTGATTGGCATCGCCGTAAGGCATCAGGCCGGCTAGAGAACCTTTACCATCCATACGGTATAGACCGGAATTATATACCCCGATTAAATCAACTCCGCCCTGCTCAGCGAACTTCCCCGAAATACCAGTACCAGCTCCGGCAATTATAATTGGTTTTCC
>CAZPSR010000223.1:0-3573 GCA_964589135.1 uncultured Syntrophomonas sp. | reverse complement strand
ATTTGGCTGCAGAGAGTGGACTCTATTGCCGTATTATAACGGAAGGGTTATTTGGTATTCGTCCGGTCGGGCTTCATTCATTCACTCTAATGCCGAGTTTACCAAAAAATTGGAATAAAATGAGTTTGAAAAAAATTAGAGCATTTGGAAATAATTTCGATCTGAACGTCTCTCGAAAAGGTAAGAAAATTAAAATCGACGTAATTGTTGACAATAAAAAAGTTAGCGACCACCATGCTATAATTCCTACTGGAGAGAAGCTGAAGCTTAGTGATCTATCCCTAGAGGAAAAGGGCTTGTTTGATTTAATCGCCCGTCGATTTATTGCTATGTTCTATCCCCCTTATAGCTATGAAAAAACTACTATTACCACCCTGGTCCATAAAGATCGTTTTTATTCCCGGGGCCGGGTAGTGAAAGAAAAGGGCTGGAAGTCAGTTACCCAGTTCTTGGCTGAAGAGGATAGCAGGAATAAAGAAGTTTTACCAGAGCAAAGCCTGCCAGGTCAAAGACTTGGCAGCCTCAAAACCGTAAAAAGCATTAAAATTAACCGGGCCATGACCTCACCTCCAGCCCGTTATACCGAAGCTTCCCTCTTAACCGCCATGGAGCATCCGGGCAAGTTTATCGAGGATAAAAAGCTGCGGGAATCCATAAGCGGGAGTGGTTTAGGCACCCCGGCTACCCGGGCGGAAATAATTGAAAAACTGATTAGCAGTTTTTATATGGAGCGCAAGGGGAAGCAGCTGATACCCACCTCCAAGGCCCGACAGCTGATTGAACTGGCTCCCGAATCATTGATATCTCCGGTCCTGACCGCTCAATGGGAAGAACAGCTTAATCTTATTGCCAAAGGTAAGGGGAGTCGCCGGAAATTTATGGAAGGCATAAAGATTAGTGCCCAGCAGATGGTACAGGATATTAGAGCGAGCCGCAGTGAATATAAACCAGACAATGTGACTCGGAAAAAATGCCCGGCCTGCGGCAAGTATATGCTTTTAGTCCAGGGCAAAAAGGGCAAAATGCTGGTATGCCCAGATAGAAGCTGCGGTCATCGCCAAGCTGAAAAAGTAGCAGAGGGTGACATTTTTAAAAAGAATCGGCATCAGGACCGGGTTAATCAGAGGCTGCTAAAAAAGTACAGCGACGATGGGGATTTTGGCAGCAATCTGGGGGAAATACTGAAAGCGGCTCTGGAAGAAAAGGCCAGGAAAAGCAAGGATGAAAAGCAGCAGTAGTTTGAGCAGTGATACAAAAGTGATTTCCTGTGAAAAATTGTATTTCTTAGGTATAGAAATCAAGAATAAATATAGCATTAAGGGGAGGCAAAGTTCATGGCTAATTTGGAGCACTTACTGCAAGAGATCAAAATTAAATCAATGCTATTAAAAAATCGGGTAGTCATGCCACCTATGGGTACCGGCTTAGGCCGCCCGGATGGCACAGTCAGCGAAGCTACCCTGGCCTATTTTAAACGAAGAGTAACAAGTGGTGCCGGATTATACATAACAGAAATTTCTTCCGTACACCCCCGGGGCAGTGTCAGCCCTAGTGCACTTAGAATATATGATGACAGCTATATTTCCGGTCTGGGTCAGCTGGTTAAAATAGCCCATAAGGCGGGTTCAAAAATAGCAGTTCAGCTTCATCATGCCGGCAGGGAAAGTTTCTATCAATTAAAGCGGGGAAATGCCATGGCCCCCTCAGCCATGGCCAGCTATGTGTTTGGCGGTTCACCTCAAGCCATGAGCCGAGAGGAGATCTTAGAAGTTATCCAGGCTTTTGGCAGTGCAGCTAGAAGAGCGGTTGAAGCTGGCTTCGATGCAGTTGAACTACACGCAGCCCATGGCTATCTTCTGCATCAATTCCTATCCATCCATTCCAATCAGAGGGAAGATGAGTATGGAGGGAGTATGATAAACCGAACCCGGTTTATCCTGGAATGCCTTCAGGCGGTCCGGGCTCAGGTAGGGCCGGATTTCCCTATCTCTTTGCGTATCTCTGCCGAAGAAGTGATAAAAAATGGTTACAGTATTGACGATATGCTAGAAATTGTACCGGACTTTGTCAAGGCTGGGGTGGATATTATCCATGCTTCTTTTGGCACCCATGGCAGTCCGGGCGGTATCATTCAGGCTCCGATAGAATACGACCAGGGGTTTAATGTACACCTGGCCCGTAAGATAAAGGAAAAAATTGATATTCCGGTGATAGGAGTAGGCAGATTTACTGATCCGCTTATTATGGATCAAGTCATAAAAAGAGGGGATGCGGACCTGATTGCAGTTGGCAGACAACATTTGGCTGATCCTGATTTCCTTAATAACGCTATAGCCGGTCACCCAGAACGGACTTTCTGTTGTCTAGCCTGTAATCAAGGCTGTATTGAAAGATTAATCTATGAAGGTAAATCGGTGCGCTGTGCCATTAATCCCGAAACCGGGCAAGAGTTGCACTATCCATCCCAGCCCGCCATTCACCAGCGCCGGGTATGGATAATCGGGGGGGGACCAGCCGGTTTGACCGCTGCTGCTGAGGCAGCTCGACTGGGGCATCAGGTTACTTTGTGGGAAAAGGAAGCCCTCTTAGGGGGACAGGTTATTGTTGCCGCTCAAGCGCCATACAAGGAGACTTATCTGGCCTGGATCCTGCAACTTAAAGACAGAGCCTTACGCTATGGAGCCCAGATCAAGACCGGGCTGGAAGTAAGTGAAAAGATGCTTCTAGAGGAAAAACCGGAAGTGGTAATCCTGGCCAGCGGAGCCCAACAGCTAATACCCTCCCTTCCTGGAATAGAGCAGCCTTCGGTAAGTGATGCCTGGAGTATATTGAGGGGGGACAGACCCATCGGGCAAAATGTAGTAGTAGTTGGGGGCGGATTAACTGGTATGGAAACCGCTGACTACTTGATCCAGCAGGGAGTAAAAAGCCTGGTCCTGGTGGAAAAGCTGCCCAAGTCACCCATTAATCCTCTTACTGCCCATGGCAATATGTTAAATTATCGCTTTAAAAAAGCCGGAGGCAGTTTTATGTTCAATACCCAGCTAAGAGAAATTAAAGAGGACTCATTAGTACTGGTTCAGAATGGGCAAACCCATATCTTGTCACCGGTGGATCAGGTAGTAATAGCTGCCGGGGCTCAGGCCGACAATAGTTTGGAACAATTTCTAGCTCAATCGGGAATAAAATACTATGTAGTAGGGGATGCGGCTGAGCCCCGAAGAATTATCGAAGCGGTAGAGGAAGGAGCCCGGGCAGCCTGGAACATTTCCAGTTAGAATAATAGCCTGAGGGGAGAGCTTGGCCGTATCCTAAGCTTGATTCTCCTGCGCCCTATTTCGCAGGGGCAACCCCATTTGCAGAAGGCAGCTATTGCCAGCTCTGATGCTATAGTTCAAGTAGCCGAAAGGGGAAAGATAAAGAATAATAGTCCGTCTATACGTGGATGAGCAAAGTTAGCAAGATAAGGGTTAAGCCAGATAGCCCGATAAATGTGCTATAATAATAAATGGAGAGTTTGATTTTACTTCTGGCCTGAAGAGCATCTTAAAACCTTCCTTCATTGTTGTATAA
>CAZPSR010000222.1:0-3581 GCA_964589135.1 uncultured Syntrophomonas sp. | reverse complement strand
CTTCTTAATAATAACATATTATCGCACTTTACAATTATCTGCTGCCGATAACGATTCCTTAATTTGAACAGCGGACAGGGAGCCGGTCCCAGAATTTCTATATCCTCTTCCCTGGCATCAATCAAATCCCAGACCTGCTGCTGAAGGTTCCCAGCCGCCTGACTGGCCCTTGCCTCCTCTCGGCTGCTCAGTACTATCCTCATGATATTGGTAAACGGAGGGTAATTAAGCAGTTTACGATGATCTATTTCCGACTGGTAGAAAGCGGTATAGTCGTGGGCTACCGCCCAGCCAATAATAGGGTGATCCGGATTATAGGTCTGAATCACTACTTCCCCCGGCCGGTCCCCCCGGCCTGCCCGGCCCGAAGCCTGAACCATTAATTGGAATGCTCTTTCCCCAGCCCGATAGTCGGGCAGGTTCAGCATTGCATCGGCATTTAGGATGGCCATCAGGGAAACTGCTGGAAAATCCAGTCCTTTGGCTACCATTTGAGTGCCAATGAGAATATCAATAGCCCGGTTTTTCATATCCTTTAATATTTTTTCCTGCACCCCCACAGCTTTACTGCTGTCTAAATCCAGTCGGGCTACCCGGGCCTGGGGAAACAACTGCTTGATTTCTTCCTCTACTTTTTGGGTGCCATACCCAGCCCAATCCAGACTAGAGCTTTGGCAAACCTGGCAAACCCTGGACTGAGGCTCATGATAACCACAGTAATGACATATACTTAAGTGTTTATCCTGGTGATAGTTTAAGCTTACTGAACAGAAGGGACAGGAAACTACAGCCCCGCATTGCCGGCAAATGGTGATAGGGGTATAGCCTCGCCGATTTAGAAAAAGAATACATTGATTATTCATATTTAAGGAATTACAGATTTTTTCTAGGAGCAAATCGTCTATTAACTTGGAACTTTTATTCTTACGCTGATCACTAATATGGACCTTCGAGGGCTCTGCTTGGACTATACGCTGCTTGAGCTCTAACAATACTACTTCACCCTGCATCGCTCTATAATAGGTATCCAGGGATGGTGTAGCACTGCCATAAACTACCACCGCCTGATGAAATCGGGCCCTTTGCCGAGCCACTTCAAGGGCATGATATTTGGGGTTATCTTCTTGCTTATACGTGCTTTCATGTTCTTCATCAATTATTATTAACCCAAGCTGGGGCAGAGGTGCAAAAACTGCCGACCGGGTCCCCAGGACCAAGCATGCTTCTCCCTGCTTAATCCTTTTCCAGGATTCATAGCGTTCCATGCCCCCCATACTGCTGTGCAGAACTGCGGTGTGGGGATAACGCCGGATAAACTGCTCCATTAGATGCCTGGTCAGGGCAATCTCTGGCACTAATACCAGAGCACTCTGGCCTTTATCCAGACAGGTTTGTATAGCCTGCAGATATACTTCAGTTTTTCCACTGGCAGTCACCCCATGTAAAAGGAACTCTTTATATTCATGAGACCTTAGCCCCTGGCGGATTTTTTCTACCGCCAAGTTCTGTTCCCGGTTCAGCTCCAGATGAGACCCGGTATCCCCTCCCTCCTTGGGAGATACTGTTATATAGCCTTTACCCAGTAAGGATTTAATACTCTGGGAGGGAAATCGCCGATGGGCGGTACTCATTTCCATCGGTCCGGATAGGAGCAGTTGCAAGAACTCAGCTTGACGGGGTGCCTTTCTGGCCATTTGGGTTAGATCCAGCTCCAGGGCCGGATCTACGGCTAATCTATAATCCCAGGCCTTTTTATCAAGGGTATTTTTAATGCTGTAGTTTCCCGCCACATCAATCCAGGAATTTTCAGCCATAAACTGCAAGCTTGCTTCATCAGTATGGCCTAAGGCCTCGGATAGGCTCAATGCTTGATCCCGGTAAAAAAGCTCCAGGATTCCTGCCAGATTAGGGAGCTCTAACTGGGAATTTTGGATCTGAACCACCATATCCTCCCGGGTAAGCAAAGGCACTACCCATTGGCCCCGTTTACGATGCAGAATTGGTGGTATCATGCTTTTCAGGGCTGTTGATAAGGGGCAAAGATAAGTATCTGCCATCCACCGGGCCAGGGCCAAAAATTCCTGATCAAAAACCGGAGTTAAATCCAGTACTTTTATAATCTCTTTCATGCTTAGTAGGGACTCATTGCACTTGGGATGACTGATGATAAATCCTTCGATCTGGCGATTACCCAATTCAACCATAACCCGCTTGCCATATTGAGCCTGTTTTTGCAAGTGCTCAGGAACCCCATAGTGGTAAATTGCTTCCTTCAAGGGCAAGTCAACCAGTACTTCCACCCAATTCATAGGTCAACCTCCGGTGCCTGACACCAACTTATCAACTTATTGATAAGCAAACCGCAGATGGACAGCTGGCCACTTGGTTCAAGAAGCCCTGTTGCATCTGCGGACAATTTACGTCAGATAATTAAAGCCCGGCCTGTTCTCGTAGTTTTTCAGCCCGGTCGGTTTTTTCCCAGGTGAATTCCTCTTCATTTCTACCAAAGTGCCCATAAGCTGCAGTTTTCTTATAAATGGGCCGGCGCAGCTTCAGATCTCGAATTATGGCCGCTGGGCGCAAGTCAAAATTGGCCCGGATCAAAGCAATAATTTGCTCTTCCGGTAATTTACCGGTACCAAAGGTATCAACCATAATGGAAACTGGATTAGCCATGCCAATGGCATAGGCTAATTGTATTTCACAGCGATCTGCTATTCCTGCTGCTACAATATTTTTAGCCACATAGCGAGCAGCATAGGTGGCGGAACGATCCACCTTGGTGGGATCTTTACCGGAAAATGCGCCTCCCCCGTGACGAGCCATTCCCCCATAGGTATCCACAATGATCTTTCGGCCAGTTAGTCCCGAATCTCCCTGTGGACCTCCAATAACAAAGCGTCCAGTGGGATTTACATAAAATTTGGTATTAGCATCTAACATATCTCCTGGTATGACTACCTTGATGACCTGTTCGACAATATCATTAAATATAGTCTCATTGTCTATCTCGGGACCATGCTGAGTAGAGACTATAATCGTGTCAATCCTTACCGGCCGGTGATCCTCGTACTCTACCGTAACCTGAGTCTTGCCGTCAGGACGCAAATAAGGCAAAACCCCTTCCTTGCGGACCTGAGTCAACCTACGAGCTAATTTATGGGCCAGATAGATAGGCATGGGCATTAAATCTGCGGTCTCATTAGTGGCATATCCAAACATCATTCCTTGGTCACCGGCTCCGATGGCTTCAATAAGCGTATCATCCATCTCTCCTCGCCTGGCCTCCAGAGCCTGGTTAACTCCCAGGGCAATATCCGAGGACTGTTCATCCAAAGAAGTCAGGACCGCACAGGTATCGCAATCAAAACCATACTTGGCTCGAGTATATCCTATTTCGCAAACCGTATCCCGAATCAATTTAGGTATATCAACATAACAACTGGTAGTTATTTCTCCGGCTACAAATACCAGGCCAGTAGTAACCAGGGTTTCTGCTGCTACTCGTCCATTCGGGTCCTGCTCTAATATGGCATCCAGAATAGCATCCGAAATCTGGTCCGCCATTTTGTCGGGGTGGC
>CAZPSR010000221.1:0-3603 GCA_964589135.1 uncultured Syntrophomonas sp. | reverse complement strand
GCCCCAATATAGCCGCAAATACTTGGGTATTGGATGCCTACCTGCAACTAGGGGCCCATATACCAAATGAGGCAGTATTGGACCTGAATATCTTCCCGGATAGTACAGTCATAAAAAAAGGAGATAGCAAACAATTCACTCTCACTGCCTATACTTTGGATGGCAACACTCAAGACGTAAGCAACCTGGCTGTGTGGACGGTAGCTAATCCAAATCTTGCGCTTATCGATGCTGGAATGCTTTCTTCCCTGGCAGCAGGGAACACCAATATCTATGCAGCTTATGGAGGTATATCTGGTTCTTCCTCTCTTAGCATTGAAGAAAATGGAAACTCTGGCGGTCCAGGGGTTAAATCCATAAGGGTACATATTGCAGTGCTCGGCAGTGAGGGCGAGATTCTGTTTTCACCTCGGGCGGTCAGTATTAGGGCTGATGACACTTATGGGTTGACTGCAGTGGGAGCCCTGGATGCTACCGGTCTTAGCTGGGACTATACCGGGGGACTGGTTACCGAAATAGCAGGGCAGGCAAATCAGGGTTTGAATGGCTGGATGTGCAAAATCAATAATAGGCCGTTAGATAAATCAGCATTTGAAAGCTCGGTAGGGGATAATGCCCAGGTAATATGGTGGTACAGCTATGATCCCGAATCGGATGGTCCCAGTTGGAAGGAGGTTTCCCAGGGTGATACCTCTGGTTCAACTACCCCTACTACCCGCTTACCCTCAATCAAGGGTCAGTATTCAGAAGAATTGGCTGATCTAAAAGATAATATATCAATTATCAATCTTGATAAGAAAATGTCCCCCCAGCAAGCCAAAGAGTTGCAGAAGGAGCTGGGTAACAATCTGGTTTCTCTGCAAAAGGAAGCCAAGGTTGGGCAGGACATGGAGATTATGGATAAGCTTGGGGAAGTTGAGATTTTCGTACCCGCCGGTGCCGTTTCCCAACCCACTAAGATAAAGGTACAGGAAATCAAGGAAGGGCAACCCTTGCCTGGATATGGGATTCGATTGGCTGCTTCAGTGTATCAATTGGGTCCTGACGGTAGCCGGTTTAATCAGCCATTGACTATTGCTATAAGAATTGCTATTACCGATAACTTGGATATACAGAGTTTAAGCCCGGCCTGGTATGACGTTGAAACCAAGCAATGGATTCCGATTCCAGCCCTAATCGATCTCCAAACAGGGCTGGTAGTATTCAAGATCGATCATTTTACCGATTTTGCGGTGCTGGAATTCCCTGCCCGAAGCAGTTTTGATGATATTGGCAGTGATTGGGAATGGGCCCGGGAAGCCATTGAGGTTTTGGCCGGGCAAGGAATAATTAGTGGTACCGGCAGGGGATTTGAACCTGCCCGGCCTATAAGCAGAGCTGAATTTGTTCAGCTTTTGGTAAAAGCCTTGAATCTTGGCCTACCTTCTGATGCAGTGGAGAAAGAGTTCAACGATATTCAAGCGGGAGATTGGTATGCTGAGGCAGTACGGGCGGCTTGTGCCAATAATATTGTAAGTGGTTATCCAGATGGTTCTTTTAAACCCCAAAAAGCCATTACCCGCAATGAAATGGCCTGTGTCCTGTATCGCTTGCAGGGTGGGGAATCCACCGCCAGGGAACTGGACTATTGTGATAAGGATGCTATACCTGCCTGGGCCCAGCCCAGTATCTGTTTCACAGCTCAAGTCCAGCTGATGAAGGGTTATGAAGATGGAAGCTTCCGAGGGCACAATTCTCTGACTCGGGCTGAAGCCGCAGTAATAGTATACAGGTATCTTAATTATCTGCGAACTATATAGGTTCACACGAAAATGCCTTATGCCGGTTTACCAGTGTTTCTCTTCGCCAAACAATTGTAGGGGCGGTCTTTGACCGCCAGTTTACCGGCATAGTCCAAAATTTCGATACCCGGGTGTTTCGTTCATGGGGTTGATAGAATGAACAGACCATGAAAAATGGAGGAATTCATTTGATGATGAAAAAGATGGGTTTAATGGTTTTAATACTATCTCTGATCCTGGCAGGCTGTGCTGTTGCCGGAGGTAACAGCACAGCCCCGGTGGAAAAGCAAGTCCCGCCTCTTAACTCGGAGCAGATAGCGGTTAGCGAGGAAAATAATAATACAGATAAGGAAAATAGTGATAACGATAATAATCCAGGTCCAACCCAAGCTGGGAAGGGTCAGGCTTCAGCCCCCTTTACTGAGCAGCAGGAAGTGGCTGAAAGACCTGCTATAAACCATGAAGGCTCAACAAGCACAGACCAGGGAGGAGAAAAAGAGATCAGGCTGTGGATAACCCGGGATTATGGGCAAGAAGCCATTTTACAGCAAGCGGCAATCCTGGAGCCGGGCTCGACCCTGATGGACTTGATGCAGGCCAAATGCACTTTAAAAACCAAATATGGCGGGGGTTTTATTGACAGCATCAACGGCCTGAAGAGCTCCGCCGCTCTATTAAGCGGAGGGAGGGAGGATTGGTTTTATTATGTTATTGGCATATGGCATGATGTGGGGGGGTTGGATTACTCTCTTAATGGGGGTGAAACTATATGGTGGGATTATCATGTCTGGCAAGGGGGCTCGACTAATTCAGCCGTAATTGGATCTTACCCTGAACCATTTTTAAATGGTTATCAAGGTCAAGTTAGACCAACTACCATTATGTGTCCTGCCGATAGCTTAGAGGCAGGGTCCAGTTTGGAAAAGGCTTTGAAGGCCAGAGGGGTTAAGCAGATAGAAGTTATGGAATTACAAGAAGAAGTACTCAATAATCCTCCTGGACCTATACTGGTGTTGGGAGAATGGGCCAGCTTGGAGCCGGTTGATTATCTGGATAAGCTCAACCAGGCCTATCAGCGTAATGGTATGGGTATTCACTTTAATGAAAACAGTATGCAAATCTTTAATAGCCAGGGTAAGGTAGCAATGAATCTGGAAGAGGGAGCCGGGGTAATAGTAGCTACTGGAAAGGGGCTGGGTGATTCTTGCCCCTTGTGGCTAGTTTCCGGCACCGATAGCTCAGGTTTTACTCAAGCTCTGGAATTGCTAAGCAATCGTCCTGAGGCTCTGCTGGGCAAGTATGGCCTGGCTATCAATGGAGAAGAAACCATAAGTTTACCGGTAGAATAATAGGAGATTGGGATGAGAATATGCTGGCATATGAATTTAAAGACAATCTGATCTACAAGCTGCATCCATTGACCTCTATCATATTTGTGGGGGTAGTGTTTATCCTGGCTTTAATATTTTCCCACCCCATTTACTTGTTGGCACTACTAATCCCCGTCTGGGTGGTTCTGGGGGCGGCCGGGAATCTGAAGGAAGGCCGAAGCTATATTAAATTCAGCCTGATTATGGTTTTCATGATAGTCTTGATCAATATTCTATTTGCCCGGGCCGGGAGCACTATTATTTACCAGGGGATGGATATACCCATCATCGGAAGGCTGGAAATCAGCCTGGAGTCGGTTCTTTACGGTTTGGGCATGAGCCTGCGTTTGCTGGTTATTATAAGTGTTTTTTGCCTTTACACCTATACGGTCAATCCAGACCGGGTTTTGGGTTGGGGCAGCCGATTAGGGGGTAAATCAGTCTTGGCTGTT
>CAZPSR010000220.1:0-3615 GCA_964589135.1 uncultured Syntrophomonas sp. | reverse complement strand
ATGTTGCAATAAGGTATTTTTTAAGGGGGATTAGGGTTTTGCTTAAAGAAGATATTATTAAATTGGCCTTTGATCTGGGGACATCTATTGGGGATTCCGAAGAAATAAACCGCTTAAAGGAATTACAGAATAGATTAAACGAGGATCTTGAAGCATCGGCTCTGATTATTAAATATCAGGATGCCAAAATGAAATTGGCCAACAAGAGCAAGGATGGTTTGATCATAAGCAAGCTGGAGGAAGATCATATAGATATTTTGGAACAGCAGTTGAGCAATAATAGCCTCTTGCAGGAAATGATGGCCGCTCAGGAAAAATTCGACAATTTAATGCAGGCAGTTTACTTTGCCATGAACCAGGCTATTACTGGTAGCTGCGCCGGGTCCTGTACCTCCTGTGAAGGCTGTGGCTAAATTTTCAAACTATTATATCTTTAGTATAGAGAGACCTGGTTTACCGGGTCTTTATTTTTACTAAGAGGATTTGCATAATTAATTTTTCTAGGGGGTTGCTAAACTGTCTGCCAAATACACACCTATGATTGAACAATACCTGCAGATAAAGGAGCAGCATCAGGATTGTATACTATTCTTTCGCCTGGGCGATTTTTACGAAATGTTTTTTGAAGATGCCCAGCTGGCCTCACGGGAACTGGAAATAGTGTTGACCGGGCGGGATGGAGGTCGGGAAGAGAAAGTGCCTATGTGTGGCATACCTTATCATTCAGCCAATAGTTACATTGCCCGTTTGATTAATCGGGGCTATCGTATAGCTGTATGTGAGCAGGTAGAGGATCCTAAAGCGGCCAAGGGTATAGTGAGAAGAGAAGTTACCCGTATAATTACCCCGGGTACAGTTATGGATGACAATATCCTATCTGAGAACCAGAATAATTATCTGGCTGCGGTAGTGATCGAAAACAGCGCTAATGCCCTGGCCTATATTGATGTATCTACCGGGGATTTCTGGGTAAGTGAATTCAAGGGGGATGAAAAGGATTTACATTTGCAAAGCGAAGTGCTGCGTCTGTCACCAGCCGAAGTACTGATAAATAATGAATCCTGTCTGGAATTGGATTGGCTAAAACCGGCATTTCTACCCGGCAGTACTGCCTGGGGCAACATTACTCCCGATATTTTAGGATATGAAACTGCCAGCGGTATTTTGCTGCGGCATTTTAAGGTTCAGACTTTGGATGGTTTTGGCTTGAAAGATTATAAGACTGCGGTTAAGGCAGCAGCGGCAGTGGTAAATTACCTCAACCATACCCAAAAAGGCAGTTTAAAACAGGTAGAGAGCCTGAGATTCTATCGACCTGGCCAATACCTGGAGATGGATTATTATACCCGGCGCAACCTGGAATTGACTGCCAGTATGAGGGATAATAAAAGAGAAGGTTCCCTTCTGGGAGTATTGGACCGCTGTTGTACCGCCATGGGCAAGCGACTGCTTAAAAAATGGATTGAGCAGCCGCTAAAGGATCCAAGAGCTATCGCAGCCAGGCTGGATGGAGTTGAAGAACTGAAAAACAACTTGGGATGGCGGGAAAAACTCGAACTGCTGCTGAAGCGGATTTACGATTTGGAGCGGATTGCCGGTAAAATAGGCAGTGAACTGGCTAATGCCCGGGATCTTTTGGCTCTGAAAAGCTCCCTTAAGTCTTTACAGGAGCTGACCCCTGATTTTTCCAGGGCCGAGAGCCAGGTTCTGCAGGAGATGGCTGCCATGGACAAACTACAGGATATATATGACATTATTGATAAGAGCATCCAGGAGGAGGCGGCCTTAAGCTTAAAAGAAGGCGGTATAATAAAAAAGGGTTACAGCCCGGAAATAGATGAACTCCAGGAATTTTCCTCAAAAGGAGCCAGCTGGCTGATGGATTTTGAGGCTCGGGAAAAGGAACGCAGCGGAATTAAATATCTTAAGGTAGGCTTTAATAAGGTGTTTGGCTATTACCTGGAAGTAAGCAAATCCAATCTGGACCGAATCCCGGCAGATTACATCCGCAAACAGACCCTGGTCAATACCGAAAGGTTTATCAGTGAAGAGTTGAAAAACTACGAAGATAAAATTCTGGGGGCCAGGGAGCGCTTATATGCCCTGGAATACCAAGAATTCCTGCAAATAAGGAGCAGTTTATCGGGTCACCTACAACGGATACTTAAAACCGCCCGGCAGGTGGCCATTTTGGATGTTCTCTTCAGTTTGGCCCAAGTGGCTTATCTCAACAATTATGTGCGGCCAATTATTAATAAGAGTAAGGAGATCGAAATCAAATCCGGTCGTCATCCGGTAGTGGAAAAAACCTTGGCCCAGACCCGCTTTGTTCCCAATGATACTCATGTGGGCGGGGATGAGAACACCTTTGCTATCATAACCGGACCTAATATGGGAGGGAAAAGCACCTATATGCGGCAGGTGGCTCTCCTGGTTTTAATGGCCCAGATGGGCAGCTTCGTACCAGCTGCATCAGCTCGGATAGGAATAGTTGATCAGATATTTACCCGAGTGGGGGCCTCAGACGATTTGGCCGCCGGGCACAGCACTTTTATGCTGGAAATGGTGGAAGTTTCTAATATATTACATAATGCCAGCCACCATAGTTTAATTATCCTGGATGAGATCGGGCGGGGCACCAGCACCTATGACGGCATGAGCATTGCCCGGGCGGTAAGCGAGTTCATACTGGAAGAAATCAAGGCTCGAACCATGTTTGCTACTCATTACCATGAGTTAACCGACTTGAGCGATAAGTATCAACAGGTAGTCAATTTATCGGTTTCAGTTCTTGAGAGTGAGGATACGGTAGTCTTTCTCAAAAAGGTGTTAGCGGGTAAGGCGGATAAAAGCTATGGCATTCAGGTGGCTAAACTAGCCGGACTACCCCGGCCAGTGATTGAACGGGCTGGGGAGATTCTTCTGGGACTGGAGGAAAGCCCGGTTATGTCGCCCCAGGCAACCCCAGTCTTATCTCAGCCATCCCTGTTTGCTCCCCAGCATCCCATTCTTAGTGAACTGGAAAGAATGGATATAAATGAGATCACTCCTCTGGAGGCCATAAAGCTATTGTTTGAATGGAAGCAAGCTATTAGCTAAAGTCTTAAGGGAAAACTGATAATTGCCAGGCCCCGGCTGGTATAGGGGTCTAAAAAGGATCCTGCTGGAAATAACCTGGGGTTAGGCCTGAGCTTATCCTGGGGTGGAGGTGAAAGAAGCTTTTAGACTCGGTCCAAGGCTAGTCTGGCAGGTTTGGACATCTATTTTACGTAGTCAAAAGTGTGAAAAAGGGAAATATTATCAATAGGAGGTGGCAAACATTGTTAATTGGTATTGATGTAGGAGGCACCTTTACCGATGGGGTTCTATTTTGCGAGGGAGAAATATTGAAATCGGTTAAGAAGCCCACCGAAGAAGATAATTTAAAGAACAGCCTTTTGCAGGTATTGGATGAATTGCTGGCGGCCCAGGATAAGGATCAAATTCAACGGATAGTTTTGAGTACTACTCTGGTTACCAATCTGCTGGCTGCCGGACGGGGGGAAAAGACAGCCCTGATCATGTTGCCTGGTTATGGATTGCCTCATGATTCCTATGAGCTTAAAGGGGATATAT
>CAZPSR010000219.1:1440-3631 GCA_964589135.1 uncultured Syntrophomonas sp. | reverse complement strand
TAGGGCTTCCTGGCCCGAATCCGTCAGCTAACCTCGTAGGCACTACAGGAAAAGTTGGATGAGTACTTAACATTTATTCCTGAACAACCATCACCATCTTTTCTAAATTTCCATAAATTTTTATTTTAGGCAGAATAGTGATCTTTACCTTTGCAGACTGTTTTAAAAGATTAAGCTTAATGCTGTCTGCACCCAATAAAGCTTTTAAACACTTGATTGCTTAAAACCAATATGCGGGCAGCCGGCTTGGTTAATGGAAATAAACACTCAGTAAGTTAGAAAAAGAGGAATAGAGGAGGTATTTTCTATGGTGAATAATAGCAGCATGAAGCATGCTGTCGGTTTACAAAGGGCCGGTGAATTAAAAACCCGTATCCAGGAATATTTGGAAATAGAGAAAACCATAGAGACTGGTTTTAGAATGGAAGAACCTAGCCGGATTAACCGGGAGAGGATTCTTAAATATTTTAAGGCTAAAGAGACTGATTGGAACCGTTGGAACTGGCAGATGAAACATCGAATTAGTGATGTTAATACCCTAAAAGATCTTCTGCCCTTAAGCAGGGCGGAAATTGAGGACCTCTATCAAATATCCAGGGAATTTCGCTGGGCCATTTCCCCTTATTATCTAAGCCTAATTGATCCCGAAAACTACAGAGATTCAGCCATATATAAACAAGCAGTGCCCGACCGCCAAGAATTACAAGATGATAGGGGCTGTGAAGATCCTATGGGTGAAGCTGATACCAATCCAGCTCCTACCATAACCAGGAGATACCCGGATCGCTTAATCATTAATGTGACTAATCAGTGTGGCATGTATTGCAGGCACTGTCAGCGGCGCCGGAACTTCGGGCAGAAGGATAATCACGCTAAGATGGCCCATCTAGTTCTGGCCCTGGATTATATAAGAAATAATAGCGAAATCCGGGATGTATTGATTACCGGCGGTGATGCCTTGATGTTGAGTAATTCGGTCCTGGACTGGTTGCTCAGTGAACTGGATAATATAGAACACGTGGAAATCAAAAGGCTGGGAACCAGAACTCCGGTAACCCTGCCCCAGAGGATTACTCCGGAACTAGGGGCAGTTTTAGCCCGGCATGAGCCCTTGTACATCAACACTCAATTCAACTCCCCTCTGGAAGTTACTCCCGAAGCCAAAAAAGCCTGCGATCGTTTAGTTAAAGCTGGCGTAGTACTGGGTAATCAGGCTGTACTCTTGAAAGGAATAAATGATAATGTCCATATCATGAAAAAGCTTAATCAGGAACTATTAAAGATTAGGGTTCGCCCCTATTATATATTTCATGCCAAACAGGTCAAAGGAACCGCCCATTTTATGCCCAGCATCGAAACCGGGCTGAATATTATGGAGAATTTGAGGGGATACACCTCGGGGCTGGCCATTCCCACCTATATCATCAATGCCCCCTATGGATATGGCAAAACTCCACTTTTGCCCAACTATATTCTTTCTCTGGATGAAAAGGAACTTATTATCCGTACTTGGGAAAACCGGATAATTAGATGTGAAAACGTCCCTGAATCGGAGGAAGACCTTTTTGTAGCCAATTGATGGAGCGACAAAATAACTCGGGGTCTGACCCTGAGTTATTTTATTTTGTCCAGGGACTCTAGGCGGCAGAGTTCATCGCTGAAATCCGGGTTGCTTTCCAGAGGTTCCTCCAGGTAGTTTATAAAATCATTAATATGCTGGTTGAGTAAACCTCTATTCAGACTGCATACTCGGCGCTGTCCTTCCCTGCGTTCATTAACTAGGGAGGCTTGTTTTAGTACTTTGAGATGTTGGGAAATCCGAGGTTGACTAGCTTGCATAACTTCCTCCAAATCGCAAACGCATAAATCCCTAACCGACAGCAGCTTGAGTATTCTTAAGCGGGTCGGTTCACCCAGGGCTTTAAACATAGTTTCAAACATATTCTCACTCCATTCGATAAGGGCACTGTGTGGGTGCTTTAAGCTCATTGTTTTTGGAGCCTGTCAACTTCGCTTTTTATAACCGTATGCTTATATTATTATACCCCTCTTGTCAAAGCATCGAAAAGATAATTTGGCTACCATAAGCTATTAAGCCAAAGCAGCGGCTATAGCAGCCCCGATAGCTGAGCCATCCACAGTATAGCTTAAAAATATTGATCTATCCGGCAACTCTCTTTGTAGAATCTTT
>CAZPSR010000219.1:0-1430 GCA_964589135.1 uncultured Syntrophomonas sp. | reverse complement strand
AACCTGGCCAATGTTTAAATAAGGCCCCGTCTACTGCAATCACCTGCCCTTGACTATATAAGGGTCGGGTTCGCTGCAAGGCTGCATAATAAGTTGCAGCTATCACCATAATGGCTCGCTCCACAATAGCCTTGGCCAATCGGGAAAAAAGCTGGTAGTTTTCAACCCGAATTGGAATGCTATTCTCTGCCATCCAGCCCTTAAGCAGAGATCGGGCTGAGGAATGGTCATTTTGCAGCCAGTCCATAACTTCAGTTTTTAGAGCAAAAGGCTGATTCCAAATCTTCAAGGATGGATCGTAATCACTCCAAGCCCCTCTTTCCCCCATATTCCTCAAGGTGACTCGCAGTAATTCACCCAGGTATTTCCCGGAAACCATCTTCTCCATTATTTGCTGTCCCGGATCTTCGGTTTGATTATCCAGGAGCCTATCATAACAATTAGCGGGCAGTCGGGAAAAGTTACCAGCCTCAGTGTTGACTACCATAGGATATGGCCCTTGGGGATCATATCCCTCGGTCATAATGCAAGTGTTAAAACCAGTTCCGCAGATAGAACCTGCACAGACCCTTGAATCATGGTAAGATCCAGCCAGGAACACCGCTACGGCATCATTTATTATGGCTCTTGGTTTCATCTTAATTCCCCTGGATATGAGCGCATCACTCAACATTATGCCAACATCCTGCCCTATAGTATGAGCTGGATTCAATTCCTTGGTCCACCTGATCAGGGAAGCCGAATCGATACTATCTTGCTCCATGGGATAGGAAAAAGTAAATCCCAGACCATCGGCAGATACTCCCAAGACTACTTCTGCCACCAGATCAGCTACAAACCCAAAAATCTCTCTTCCGCTAGTATGAGGTCCAGTATAATCATATTTCCCCTGGGAATCCTGCAAAGGCCTGCTAAGCTGTTTTATTATCCGATATGTTCCTGATCCTTCCAGTTGTAAGTGCATTACCCGCAGATTGCTGCCGCCAAAATCAATTGCAACATAATTCCCCTTTTCCTGGCCACTGGGAGCGGACAAATAGGAAGGCAAGATTCTAAGTGAACTTTTCTTTCCGGCCTCAGCCCATTCAAGTTCTTGCTTAAAGTGATCAGCAACTGCGATCCAGGTATTCCTGTCCAGGCGGAACATCTCCAGGCTTTCCATAAGCATCTCCTGGTCTATCATAGTTCATTACCTCCTAGCCAGCTTAGTATATTTCGCCAATTACTCCTGCTTATCTTTTGTTACCAAGCTGCAGTATCTGGCTCAGCCCAGGCCATAGCTCCAGCTAGGTCCAGACCAGCCTTCACCATGTTTATCGAAGGCCTTTAGCACAGGTCAATCTCTAGTCTATAGGGACATTTAGCTTGTCTTATAAGCCTGGGCGGCTTGACCAAAGTACCGCAAGCTAAGGAGATCTGCTGTATTCAGC
>CAZPSR010000218.1:0-3709 GCA_964589135.1 uncultured Syntrophomonas sp. | reverse complement strand
ACTATCTGTTCTTCCAGGTATTCTTCATATTCATCTTCACTGTCTTCTATTAAGCGCCGGGAAGGAAAGTCCATCTTAATGGGGTAACGGATAAAATCAGAGTATTTTTTGATTATTCCTTTTAGACGGTACTTTTCCAGAAATTGATCATACTCCTCTTCTTCGGCTTTTTCTTTAATTTTTAACATTATATCGGTGCCATAGGAGTCTTTTTCCCATTCTTGGATGCTATAGCCATCGGCTCCCTGGGAATACCATTTATAGGCCTGATCACTGCCAAAGGCTTTACTGATAACGGTAACTTCATCGGCTACCATGAAAGCGGAGTAGAATCCCACCCCGAATTGGCCTATGATATCGTAGCCATCTTTGATTTCATTTTCTTCCTTAAAAGTCAGAGATCCGCTCTTGGCAATAACCCCCAGGTTATCATCCAGCTCTTCTCTAGTCATACCGATACCGGTATCAGAAATGGTCAATATTCGATTTTCCTTATCACAGTCTACTTTAATGTAATAATCACCGGGGTTGAAAACCAATGAATCATCGGTTAAGGCTTTGTAATAGATTTTATCGATGGCATCACTGGCATTGGAAATCAGCTCCCGCAGGAAAATTTCCCGGTGAGTGTAAATAGAATTGATCATCAGGTTCAGCAATCGTTTGGATTCTGCTTTAAATTGTTTTTTTGCCATATCTTCCGCTCCCTTTTAAAATTAAAAACGTCCCATTGGGCGCAGCCTCAGCTACTCTTCCTTCTTTACCCCGGGAAGTTCAGCTTCTATACAGTATTCCTGCTCGTTCTCCCGGATATCCACCTTAAAGGTATCCTGTAAAAGGTTTCTTCTGGGCGAAGGCCAGGTATCGTTAAAAAAGTCATCAAGCATGTTGTAAAAGTCCTCGAAGCCAGAAGCCCTTACACCTAATCTGTTCCTGTTAAAAGGTACTAATCCAGCCATGGTTAACAACTCCTTTACTATTTTACTTTTGTTAGCACTCTCGCCCCTTGAGTGCTAACTACTTTTTATATAACATAATCCAAAAAGCATGTCAACCGCCAAGGGGCTTGGGAATTATGTATAGCCTGGACTAATATGGCTAAGAATAGACCAAATAAGCTTTGAGGAGGAAGAGATAAGATGATGAAAAAAGCCATCTATTTTGGTTTAGGAGCCATCAGCCTGAGCCGAGAAAAGGCTGAAAAAATGTTTAACGAAATAGTAGAAAAGGGGGAGATGAGCAAAGAGGAAGCCCGCAAATTTGTTGATGATGCAGTTAAACGAGGGGAGGAAGAACAACAGGAACTGAGAAAGATGATCCGGAGTGAAATAGGGGAAATCAAGGATGTATTGAACGGCAGTCAGTCCGAGATCAATGAATTGAAGCAAAAGCTAAAGGATTTGGAAAGTAAGTTATCTTAAGGTGGGCAAGCTAATTTCTCTTACTTATTCCCTGGCCATCAAGGGAGGAGAAGGTCCATGCTGCTAAACCGCTCGATCAATACGGTGAAACATTGGCCCCGTTACCGGGAGGTGGCTAATGTATTTATTAAATATGGCTTTGGCTCCATCTATGATTATTTAAACCTGCCTTTTTTTCGCCGTGGAAATAAAAATGCTTCCTTAGACCAGCGGGGTCGGCAAAGGAATGCGGCTCGCCGCTTAAGGCCTGCTTTTGAAGAACTGGGACCTACCTATATCAAAATGGGGCAAATTGCTTAGTACCAGGGCGGATTGGCTGAGCTGGGCTTTGTACTAGCCGTGTTATTGGGCTTGTTCCTGGCCTATTCTATTTTGCGCAGCGGTAGATTTTGATCTTAAGCATATTAAGGCTCTGATATCAATATACATTAGCATAAACTGTAAAAGGGGAGCTAATTAATGAGATGGCTGGGCCTGCTCTTTAGTGTTGCTTTATTGACCCTATTATTAACCCCTCCGCTATGGGCTGAGGAAGAAGTGCAACGGGTAATACTGATAAATGTGGAAGGTTTGAACTATGAAGGCTATATCAGCACTCCCATGCACAACTTGCGGCAGATGGCGGCAGAAGGACTTATGGATGAAAAATGCCTTGCTATAAGAACGGATTCCAGTGAAGCTGCCGTGGCTTCTTTGTTAACCGGTGCCTTACCGGAGGAGCATGGCTATTATAATAAGCAGGGTAAAATAGAGGTGGAGTCTTTGCTGGCTATGTTTAAGAAAAGAGGCCAGACTTTTCAGGTAATTGATGGTTCAGGGGATAAATTGCAGGTTTTTAATTATGGGGAAGATAAATATATCAGCTTGCCGGCCTCCAAGCCAGATGGGGAAGCATTTACCCATTTTATGCAGAATATACCGGACAAAACCCCTTTCTTTTCTTTCATTTATCTGAATGACAGCATGGAGGCCTTGCTGTCCCTGGATGAAAGCTCTTATTATGATGCTTTGATGACCTTCGACAGCAGCCTGGGAAAGCTGATCAATCGGCTAAAGTATCATAATATGTACTACGATTCTTTAATAATCATAAGCTCGGCCCGGAGCACTTCACCCAGTGATTTTGTGCCCATGATAATTCATGGTGCGGGTTGTCGCAGCGGTATTAAGACTTCCTCCAGCACGGTGCTGGATACGGCGGCCACTATATGCCAATTTATCGGGGTTAAAGCCCCGGCTTCCTCCCTGGGTATTCCCATATATGATGCCCTGACGGTGCGGGAAGAAGACAAGGACTATGTCAATATAAAGTGGATAGCTGATCTCAAAAAAGAGAGAACTGCACAACTGACTCGCTATTTTGATATCCAGGATGAACTATATCGTACTATTCACCAGATGACCGCTATCAAGGAAGAACGCCAGAACTTCTCGGATTTTGCCGGAGAGAAAGATAGGATTATCCAGAGCCTGGAATCCAGGATAAGCTGGCAGCGCTTTTTGGGATTAGGAATATTTTTCTTGATGGCGGCTGGCTACCTTCTGGAATACAGGTGGCTGAAGAAAAAATTTACGCTCTTCCAGTAGGCCCAGGCCGCTATTGGAGGTTCAGGATAGCTATTCCTGAGGTATTTTATGGAGCAAGAGCAGCAGCACATCTCGAAATTCAATAATCCGGGTTTTCTCAAATTCATTACCGTAATATTCTGCTTCTAATTCATACTGGGCAATGAGCAGGGCATTAAAAAGTTTTTCATAAAAACTCATGTGATCAGGTTTAAAATATTCATCAATTTTACGAGCTACGTTAAGCTCTTCCCGGCTTAAATTAGATATTGGGTACATTATAACCACCTCCAGATAAAACTATAGATATGCAGCAGTTAAAAAAATAGTTCAGGAAATCTTTACCCCAATAGGAGTTATCCAGAAATTTCGCCTTGACGTTGATTGCTCGTAATGATAGCATGATTAAAACTCATAATTACAAGCAATGATCAGAAGAGTACCAGAAAGCCTGCTGGCAGAGAACCGGGATTGCTGTGAACCGGGAGCAGGCCCACCGGGAAAGCCGCCTGGGAGCGATGGTGAATGCCCAAGAGGCAATAAGCCGTACGGTTACTGAGACCGTTACTATCAGTGGAGCGGGCATTAGTATGCAATTAGGGTGGTACCGCGGGAAAAAAAACTCTCGTCCCTTTAGGGGATGAGGGTTTTTTTATATTATTACTGAATATTATTACTAAGGGGGCTTAAAAGAAAGGGAATTGGCCAAAAAGATTTGAAAA
>CAZPSR010000217.1:0-3731 GCA_964589135.1 uncultured Syntrophomonas sp. | reverse complement strand
ATAGGTGGTAGAGCTTAGGAGTAAATGATTATCCGGCAAAGCCGTAAAATGTTCCTGCACCAGCGTTTTCTGCACTGAATGAATGTACTGGTAGTCAAAATCCCGGCCCTTGAGTAATGGTATTATTATTACTGCTTCTTCTCCCGATTGCTCAGAGACGGTTAGTATTGGTAAATGAATAAGCTGAGTACCCATGAACACCATACCCAGGAGCAGGACCGAGACAATAGACCACCACAGTTTCCGAGTCATTTACACCAAGTGCCCTTTTTAAAGTTCATTAAAGTATTTTTCTGCACCTGGATGGAGTGGAATAGAGATCCCCTCCTGGGCTGTATCCAAGCTGATCAATTTGCCAGCGGTATGAGCGGCAGCCAGTTTATCCAGGTTCTCGAAAATGGCCTTGGTGATATTATAAACCATATCTTCACTCACCTTATCGGTAGTAGCCAGCATGGCTTTAACGGCCAGAGTGTTCACGTCTGCCTCAGTGTTGTATACATCCGCAGGTATTGCCACCTTGGTATAGAATGGATATTGTTCCACCAGTTGATCAGCTATAGCATCATCTATAGACAACAGCAGCACCTGGTTCTGAGCTGATAAATCCAGTACCGCTGAGGTGGGGGTTCCCGCAGTAATAAAGCCAGCATCAATATTACCATCTTTCAAACCGGCGGCTGCTTCAGCAAAGGACAAATACTGGGGCTTAATATCGTCGTAGCTCAAGCCATAAGCAGCCAGGATTTGACGAGCATTGGCTTCAACCCCGCTGCCGGCAGCACCTACGGCAATTCTTTTGCCAGCAAAATCAGCTACGCTGGTGATACCAGTATTTTCAGTAGTAATAATCTGGCATATCTCGGGATATAGGGTAGCTATGGCTCTGAGGCCTTCAATTTTGCCCTGCTCCTGGAACAGTTCAATTCCCAAATCCGCATAATAGGAAACATCATTCTGTACCAATGCCAATTCAATCTCACCCTGGTTTAACATATTGATATTGGCACTAGATGCTCCAGTAGATTCTGCCGTAGCATTGACTCCTGGAATGTTAGCCTTGAGAATCTCGGCCATAGTGCCTCCCAGGGGATAATAGGTTCCGGCCGTTCCGCCTGTACCTATATTAATAAATACCGTTTCGGCTGACTGCTGTCCTTCATCCGGTTCAGCGGCCTCTTTTTGACATCCAATCATCATTGTCGCAAGCAAAGACAACACTAGCAATAGTACCAGACCTCGTTTAGCAAACCTGTACATAATACACCCTCCCTTTTTAATCGAAAGTCCAAGTAATCAATTACTCCCTTATCTACTCAGCAACAATTAAGCCACTATAAAAAACTAATAATAATTATACCGTATTTTTACCAGTAATGAACAATACTGAGAGAATAAGTTGCCAAGTTTTGGCTGAAAAGTAAATAAAGTAACTGGGCCCGGTACTTTTACATAGGATAATTGAGAATCATCGTAAAAAGGGAGTGGCCCTTTGACAAGGTTCCAGGGATTTGGTCCGTATTTTTCCAGCCGGGACCTCCAACTTCAGGTCCCTTACCAAGAAGGTCGTGACATACAGATTTTGCAGTCCCTGTTGAATCTATTGCCAGAGCCTATGGGTGGCCAGAAAATTGAGGTGGATGGCATCTTTGGGCCAGACACCCAAGAGGCCCTGCTACTTTTTCAAAAGTACTTTAGGCTAGTCAGTAGGGGAAGAGCTACTGATGAAACTTACTATTGCCTGGGGCATTGCAGTGGCAGATTCTCCCGTGGGAATCCGGTTTTTTCATCCCGTATTATTATACCGGGAAGCCAAGGCCAGGATGTAAAGATTCTGCAAAATCGTTTAAGCGCTTATAATAAAAGCTATTTAAATCGACCCAGTAGTGGCAAATATGATAAATGCACCGCCCGAGCAGTACAACTGCTACAAAAAGACTTCCAGCTTAAGGGTGAAGAAGACCGGGTTGGCCCTGACACCTATGCCTTAATACTGCTGCAAGCCCCCTTGGGCGGGAGAATATTACATAAAGGAAAACATGGTCTGGATACCTATTTTTTACAACTCTATCTTAAACACCTGGGTTATTATCAGGCAACCCCCGATGGTTTTTTTACTTTCAAGACCTTTAAAGCCCTTTTAAGCCTGCAAAGGGATGCTGCCATTAGAAGCGATGGTATAGCTGGACCCCAGACTTTCCTGGCCCTGGGCCATGCTCACTCCTTGCCCCCCTTGAAATACCGCTACCGGATCCAAGCAGGTGATTCCATTTCCAATCTGGCCTGGTTGGTCCATAAACCGGAAACTAGGCTGAGGGAACTCAATAACTTAAAGGGCCGACGTAAAGGGCTTAAACCCGGACAATTGCTGTGCTTGCCGGTTCCCCTGACCTTTTATATGGCGGAAAAAAATGACACTATAAGAAGTGTCGCTGATAGATATGGTATAGATTTCGCTAAACTGATCAAAGCTAACCAAATTCAAACCGGGCAGGGATTGGTACCGGGCAAGGCCCTTTTGCTGCCCCAATATCAGGGCAGGCTGAAAGGTCAGATATGGTATCTAAATGAGCAGCCCGGGCAAGTAGAGTTAAAAGCTCTTAATTTGGCAAATATGCACAGTCGAGTTCTGTACCGCTTTAATAAGGGAGAGTTGCCTCTGGGAAGGCCTAACCCAGAAACCTACCGGATAAGCACTTTTGATCCCTGGCCGGCAGTGTGCTCCTTACTGCCAGATAAACTGGATGACCCCAGCTTAAGCCTTGCTTCCAGACCCTATACGACATCTGACTCGGAGATCAAAGAGAGCGGTTATCCCGGATCAAACCTTGATCTTCAACCCTGCGGCCTTCTGCCCATTATTAAGAGCGAATTAAAAGAGCATTTCGGCGAAAATTCCCTCTCCCATTATCGCTTCAGCCCTGATCAGACTCATCTGCTGCTTTTTGTCATTTTACCATCAGCCCGGGAAACTGCTGCCTTTCTTTATCACCTGCCCTCCTCCCAGTTGCATCAAATAAGCGAAAATGGGGTAGATGGGGTATTCAGCTCTGATAGCCAACACTTTTTACTCCTGGAAAAAGACAGCTATGGAGCATGCTATCCCTGGTTTTACCAGCAAATAAAACTATACTCCTCTCGTGGTTACTGCCGGGGTGAAGTAATCAAGGGGCGATCGTTGCAAATCGATGAAAACTGCTTTAACCAGGATAATACGGCCCTGATCTTCATCATGCACACTCCCCGCACCTTCTACCCTCTGCCTGAATACCACCGGAATTTATATATTAAACCACTGGAATCTCCCTTATTGTTTCAGCTTACTGATAATGAAAGGCCTTTAAGCCCCAGATGGCTATAGGCTTTAGGTAACTAGCTTTAGACTTAGCCGATTAGGATGGCATTAGCTAGGTAGCTAAATAGTGGGAAATCTTAATATCATAATGCGATAGGTGGGCATAAAATTTTTACCTGGAATATTTATATATTCCAGGTAAAATGCGGTGTATATTAGTATATAATCTAGTAGGCAGCCAATTGCTGCTAATAATACCCTATCGGAGGTCTTATATATGAAACGGATTCTTTCTATGTTTCTAGCCGGACTGGCTACCTTACTGCCTATATACATATCTATCTGGCTGATAGTCTGGCTATTTAACCTGGTGGATAATATATTGAAACCCCTTTTGGAACCAATTATAGGATGCGCTGTGCCTGGGCTGGGCTTC
>CAZPSR010000216.1:0-3739 GCA_964589135.1 uncultured Syntrophomonas sp. | reverse complement strand
TATGACCCATATCCATGATGGTTGTTGTCTACAGCTGGGGATTGGACCTCTGCCGAATACCATCGGTGAGCTGATTTGTCAATCGGACTTGAAGGATCTGGGGCTTCATGCCGAGATGTTCTGTACCTCCATGATGAACATGCATGAATTAGGCATGGTAAACAATACCAAAAAGCAGACTGATAAATTCAAATCCGTATTCAGCTTTGCTTTTGGTAGCGCAGATCTCTATGAGTTTATAGACAACAATCCTTTGTTGGCCAGCTATTATATTGAATATGTCAATATGCCCTGGAGAATTGCCCAAAATGACAATGTAATCTCGGTTAACAATACCCTCCAGGTTGACCTCTTGACTCAGGCCAACTCGGAAAGTATCGGCCCCAAAACCATATCCGGAGCCGGGGGACAGCTGGACTGGGTTAACGGTGCCTTTGACTCCAAAGGTGGTAAGAGCTTCTTAGCCTTTGAATCCACTTATGTTGATAAAGATGGTAATCTCAAGTCCCGGATAGTGCCTACCCTGGATATTGGTACTGCCGTTACCGTACCTCGTCATACCATTCACTGGGTGGTAACTGAATACGGTATGACTAATCTGAAGGGCTTATCCACTTGGGAACGCGCGGAAGAAATGGTGCGCCTGGCTCATCCCCAGTTCAGAGACGAGCTGCTTAAAGAAGCTGAAAAATTGGGGATTTGGAAGAGAACCAATCGTCGGGCTTTGGATGCATAAGAAAACGGCTATGACATAAGCCAAAATAGCGATTAACTATACGTGTACAGATCTAAGGATTGAACAGGGCAGTGTAGTGATAAAATCGAGGATTTTAATGGTATGGTGACTGGCTATACTTAAATGTTTCATCACCATAGTCTAGATGAGTATGGATATGCATGGCTATAGTAGTATCCGGGTCTGGCATGACCCGGATACTTTTATGATGCAGGAAAAGGTCTACAGCTTAAAGCCAGGTAAAGAGGGCGAATGGCCATACTAATTAATACCATGGAAAAAACCATTATGCAGTATTATTATGAGTATGAAAGCAGAACTAGTGAAATATTAAAACTTGGACTAAATCGAGGGCAAGATACATGGGGTAGTGATTTGCTCCATGATATTATAGCAATTGAACCATGGCATCATTGAATAGGTAGAAGTGGTATTCACCTTTCTTGAACAATCGGCGCACAGAATGGCATAGTACATGTAATGGACCTAATCAGTTTGATGGCAGGGCAAAGAACTGTTAATACTACCAATCACTAATAGGATGGGAGGAAAAATTATGTTTGAGATTGTCTTAAAGGAGGAGCTGGCCCCGAAAATCAAGCTTTTCAAAGTATTGGCGCCTGAACTGGCACGAAAAGCCCAACCTGGTCAGTTCATTATTTTACGCATCGATGAGGAAGGCGAGCGGATTCCCTTGACCATTGCCGATTTTGATCGTGATGCAGGTACTATAACCATCATTTTCCAGGAAGTGGGCAAAACCACTGAGCTGATGGGAACCCTGGAAAAGGGTGATTTCCTGCGGGACTTTGTGGGTCCCCTGGGTATGGAATCAGAGATCGAAAACTATGGCACAGTGGTATGTATCGGCGGAGGGGTTGGTGTGGCGCCGGTATTTCCTATTGCCCGGGCTCTTAAAGAAGCTGGTAACACGGTTATTTCCATAATTGGAGCCAGGACTGCCGATATGTTGATCTGGAAACAAGAGATGGATGCAATCAGCAGCCGGCTCCACGTAGCCACTGATGATGGCACGGCAGGACAAAAAGGTTTTGTTAGTGATGTCCTGGCCGAAGTATTAGCTCAAACCAGGGTGGACCGGATAATAGCCATTGGTCCAGTACCTATGATGGAAGCAGTATGCAAGGTAGCTCCTAAACAGATCACTACCATGGTGAGCTTAAATCCCATAATGGTAGATGGTACAGGCATGTGCGGAGCCTGTCGAGTAGAAGTGAATAAAGAGACCAGATTTGCCTGTGTAGATGGCCCTGAGTTTGATGGCCACCTGGTCAACTGGGAATTGGTTAAGATGAGGGCCAGAATGTTTGCCAAAGAGGAAAAAGAAGCACTGAGTTATCACAGATGCGGGGAAGGAGAATGTCAATGTCACAGGACAAACCAAAACGCAAATTAATACCTAAGAAGCATCCCATGCCCTTTCAGGATCCCGCAGTGCGCTGCAAGAATTTTGAAGAAGTGGCCCTGGGGTACTCAGAGGAGACTGCAGTTCTTGAGGCCAGCCGCTGTATCCATTGCAAGAATAGCCCCTGTATAGAAGGATGCCCGGTGGGAATTGATATTCCTGCTTTTATTAAGATGATAGCCGAACGGGATTTTGCTGGTGCCATCAATAAGATCAAAGAGAAGAATTACTTGCCGGCCATCTGTGGTCGGGTTTGTCCCCAGGAAAGTCAGTGCGAATCCAAATGCACCATTGGCAAGAAGAACGAGCCGGTAGCCATTGGGCGTCTGGAACGCTTTGTGGCTGATTGGGAGATGGCTCAGGGTATTGATTCTACTCCTGATATTAAACCTAATGGCAAGAAGGTAGCCATTGTAGGGTCAGGCCCCTCTGGACTTACCACTGCTGCTTGCCTGGGTTTGAAGGGATATGAGGTTACCGTGTTTGAGGCCCTCCATGTAGCTGGAGGAGTATTGATTTATGGTATTCCAGAATTTCGCTTGCCCAAAAGTATCGTCGCTCGGGAAATAGAGAATATTTCCAAGCTGGGAGTTGATATTCGGGTCAATGCAGTAGTGGGTAAGCTCAATAGCATCGATGAACTGCTGGAACAGGGTTATGACGCAGTATATATTGGAACTGGGGCTGGACTACCGTATTTCATGAATATTCCCGGGGAGAACCTTAATGGGGTTTATTCTGCTAATGAATTCCTAACCCGAAATAATCTGATGAAAGCCTATAAATTCCCAGATTATCTCACTCCCATTAGAGTAGGCGAAAGGGTAGCGGTTATCGGCGGAGGAAACGTGGCCATGGATAGTGCCAGGACTGCTCTGAGACTGGGGGCAGAATCCCATATCATCTATCGCCGTACCCTGAAGGAAATGCCTGCTCGCCATGAAGAGATCGAACATGCCATGGAAGAGGGGGTCGAATTTGAATACTTGGCCAGCCCTATTGAAATCAAGGGCAATGAAGAAGGCCGAGTTACCTCCATTATATGCCAGAAATATGAACTGGGAGAAGCGGATGAATCGGGACGCAGGAGACCAGTTCCCATATCAGGCGAGACCTTTGAAATACCGGTAGATACAGTGATCATGGCTATAGGACAAGGTCCTAATCCCCTGGTACCTCAAACCACCCCTGATTTGGAAACCAATAAGTGGGGCAACATTGTAGCAGATGACCAAACCGGAGCTACCTCCATGAAAGGGGTTTATGCCGGAGGCGATGTAGTAACTGGTGCTGCCACTGTCATACTGGCCATGGGAGCTGGTAAAGCAGCTTCTGACGCTATTGACGAATATCTGAAAGCTTGATGGGTGGATTTATATATTTAAATAGGTATTTCCTTAAAAACGACAGGGTTAGATAATTGTAGAGAAGGGCTGTTCTTGCCCGCTCATTATCGGCCCAGCTAAATAGTATTCATATTCCCTATTCATGGGTGATGATAATTTGGTTTTATAGAACTGCTGACCTAATAAGTCAGCAGTTTTTTTATGTAAAGATATGTAACAGTAATGTAGTTA
>CAZPSR010000215.1:0-3751 GCA_964589135.1 uncultured Syntrophomonas sp. | reverse complement strand
AACTAATAAAATAGAATATACCAGGTATTACTGAAAATTACTGCTGTTTCTCCATTATCTTATATAAATAATTGCGAGTTCTGGAATTCAAGCCCCAGGTAGCATCACCCAGCTTAACACTCAGGTATTTTCGCATATTGGTATCCAGCTCCGGGTTAACATGATCTAATAATAGGTATAGACACCTAAGTATATCCACCATGTTTATAAACATTCGCTCTATGGGAATCCCTTTTAAGGGCTGATCCTTTTTGCCATAATAATAAACCATACGTTTAAGTACCCAGAGCATCTCGGCGTTGGACCACTCATCTTTTTGGATGACCTGTTCCAACAAGGCTTCCGGTCCCAAGCTGTATTCCAAGTTCTCTATGTCCTTCCAGGCCTGGCTGCCAAAAACCGTTTTATCCAGACTCACCAATTCTTCCATCAAGTCTCTTTCTTTCACACTGATCCTCCTGAGATTTTTACCTTAAAATTCTGCGGGCTCCTACATACGATCTGGCATAATAGTTTTCCGACAGGGAAGTGTAAATTACTCCCCCACTGCGGGGTGAACTGGAATGGATAAAGCGATTGTCACCGGCATAAATGCCAACATGATCTATTCCTCCCCCATTACAGGCAAAGAAGAGCAGATCTCCCACCATAAGCTCCGACTTGCTTACCCCGGTCCCCTGTTGATACTGGGCAGCTGCCGTTCGGGATAGTTGGTATCCAAAGTGTTTATAAACGTACTGGGCAAATCCGGAACAATCAAAGCCCGACGGGGAAGAACCCCCATAGGCATAAGGCACACCTAGATACTGAGCGGCAAAACCCAATATGCTTTGACCATCAAGGCTGGTACCCCCTCGGGAAACCTGATCGTTAGCATTAGCGGTTACCAGCAGTTTCTGTCCAGGATAAATTATATCACTTTTTAAACCGTTAATACTCATCAACTGACTACTGCTCATTGAATGCTGCTGGGCTATGGCTGCTATGCAGTCTCCAGCTTGCACAATATAAGATTCTTGCTTGCTGTTTTCCTGGACTACAGGGGCTGAGACCGGGGCTCCAGAGCCACCGTTAACCTTCTTTACCTTTAGCTTCTGGCCCACCTGGAGAAAATGGCTATTTAATTGGTTAAGCTCCATTAATTGGGCAACTGTGGTTCCATGGCGTTGAGCTATCAAACTCAAGCAATCACCGGCTTGAACTGTATAGATATGGCTATCACCAGCAGCCGTATTAGGCTGAATAGTAGTAGGACTGCTGCTATTCCCGGCCTGCAAACGCAATTTGTCCCCAATGTTCAATCGATCTGATTCAAGCTTATTCCAGTCCATCAATTGTTTTACACTAATTCCGTGATTATTGGCTATTTCCCACAGCGAATCCCCTGATCGAACGGTATAGACCGATTCTGCTGCCAGAATGCTGTTACTGTTAAGCAGGATAAAGATGAATACTATTAAAAGTAACATGCAATATTTCTTCACTTATTATACCTATCCTTTCCAAAACTTTTCCAATTATCTGATTGATTCTACAAGGATAGGCCTCTTTCCTGCTTTATTGAATTAATTCTCGGGACTTTTACTTTTTTAGATTATATTGTCGCTTGAGCTGATTGACCAGCTGGGCATTTACCCCACAGGATCCCAGTTCATGGTAATGAGATACTCCCCCACTGCCGTGAAAATCAGATCCTCCGGTAATCAGAAGATTTCGGTCTTTACACAGACCCAAGTATTTTCGTATTAGACTGGAACTATGTTCCGGGTAATAAACCGCCAGGCCCTCTACTCCCATTTCAATAAGCAGATTCACTATGGTCTCATTCCTTAACAGACCAGGATGAGCCAAAATGCTGATTCCCCCTGCATCAGCAATGAGATTCAAGGCGCTTTGAGGTTCAAATTTATAACGGGGCACATAGGCTGGCCGGCCTTGGGCAATATATTTATCAAAAGCCTCCCTTTCCGTGACTACATATCCTTTCTCCAAAAGAGCCCGGGCTATGTGGGGCCGAGCGATGAGATCCTCCCGGGCTATTTCCTGGACCCGGTTCATGTTGATCTTAAGCCCCATAGCATTAAGCCTCTTAACCATTTTGAAGGCTCTCTCCCGACGAGCCTCTTTGATTTGCCCTAAATGCCTTTTAAGTTTTTCATGGCGGTAATCGATATAGTAACCCAGAATATGAATTTCGTAAGTATCCAACTCGGTATTCATTTCGAGGGCAGGAATAAAATCCAGGGGCAATTGATGAAGGTTGATATAATCAACTGCTGCAGATATGCCTTCTACCGTATCGTGGTCACTTATAGCCAGTCCAGTAAGATTACGCTGGTGAGCTTTGCTTACCAGCTCTTCAGGCGTTAAGACCCCATCGGAAGCGCTGCTGTGAGTATGCAGGTCATAAACACCAGCGGTATTGAATCTATAGCTGTCAACCGCGGTATTTCCAGCCCTTGGCTGCATTATGCTTCCCCCTTTTATATTCTTTACTTGAGGGTTTTTTCCATTACCCTCAGAGCATTTTCATATAATATCAGACTTATTTCCTGATCGGAAAAACCCCTTCCTTTAAGGAGCCGGGGCCAGCTCGAGTATTCTTCAATGCCAGACATTACTATATCATCGGCCCCATCGAAATCTGAACCCAAAGCTATATGTTTTACCCCAATCAGTTCCGCAATATGGCTTATGTGATCCAGCAAATCGCTTATCGATGCTTTATCCTTTTTAACAAAGTCCTTAACCTGGGTAATGCCAATAATACCTCCATTTTCGCTCAAGGCCAACAATTGTCTATCACTTAAATTCCGCCTATGCTGGCATAGAGCCAGGCTGTTGGCATGAGTAACCATCAGTGGTTTATGGTATATCTCCAACAGATCATAAAAACCCTTTACCGAAATATGAGCAGCATCCAGTATTATACCCAGTTTTTCCATTTCCCTTACCACTTCCTGGCCCCAGGGGGTTAGCCCAGGGGCCTCAGGACCGTCGCCAATACCCCCAGACAATAGATTGCCCGGGTTCCAAGTCAAGCCCATACTCCGTACTCCAGATTCATACAAGAAGTGCAAAACCTCTATATCTTTCCCTATGGCCTCTGCTCCTTCCAGATGCAAGAGAGTGCCCAGGCTGTCTTCAGGCCAGGGTTCTGGCAAGTCTTGGCGGGATTTAATCCCATACACCTGCTTCTGGTTAAGGTGCAGCTGCTCCTGGTAGTACCCCAGTTGCTGGCACACCATCTCTAGTGCTATGGAGGGGGCTTGAGGCCCTACAAATATGGCCATTAATTGTATTTTCAAACCGCAATCCATAGCCCTTTCCAAGTCAAAATGACAGGTATTTCTGAACAATCCCTGTTGCTGTTCCATAATGGCGGATAGAGTGTCACAATGTAAATCTATTAGCATCATTTAACCCCCCCATAAATTAAAGAACCTGCCAAAAAAGCAGGTCTTAAACGCTAAAAACAGTATTTATCCTTTACTATTATTAGCAGCTCTATCTAGGTTCTATAATCAACTTAATAGCAGTTCTTTCTTCACCGTCAATCATAATATCGGTAAACGCTGGTATACAAATAAGATCCATCCCACTGGGAGCCACAAACCCCCTAGCTATTGCTATGGCTTTGACCGCCTGATTAATCGCTCCGGCTCCGATAGCCTGAATCTCCGCTGCCCCCTTCTCTCGTAAAACCCCTGCCAGTGCCCCTGCAACTGAATTTGGACTGGATTTTGCTGAT
>CAZPSR010000214.1:0-3760 GCA_964589135.1 uncultured Syntrophomonas sp. | reverse complement strand
TCTTTTACATTATCCCGGTAGATATCATGCAGTTTTAACAGTAGATCCAAATAGGATTTTTCAGCCCGGCAAGCCTGGTCCTTTCTGCTATACATTAAATGATGAACCTGAGGACTGGAATCCAGTTCTTCAAGAACAAATTCATCTCCCAGGTCAGGTATATAAACCGGAACATTAAATTGCGATTTAATTCGTTCTGCTAAAGCATCCTGGGATTCTTCTTCGCCATGGACCAGGAACACCCCTCTTAAACCAGATTTGAAATGACTTAGCCAATCCAATAAACCCAGCTGGTCGGCATGGGCGGAATAGCTTTCAATATTAACTATATCTGCATTTACCGCAATTTTTTCTCCATGAATAGTTATCAATTTCTCGCCGTCCAATATTCGCCGACCCAGAGTTCCCTTAGCCTGATAACCAACAAATAGAACGGTAGCCTCCGGCCGCCAGATATTGTTCTTAAGATGGTGCTTGATCCGGCCTGCCTCACACATGCCGCTGGCCGATATTACTATCATATTGCCTAATTTGCAGTTAAGGGCCATTGATTCCAGATGAGTATGGGAGAACTTTAACTGATCCAGCATCAAGGGGTGACTGTTATCATCCTCCAATATTTTTCTGGCATCATCGTCATATAAATCCACATGTTTTTGGAAAATTCGGGTGGCAGCAATGGCCAGGGGGCTATCAATATATATCTCAATTTCAGGATCTAAGCTGCCCTCGGCATTTAGATGATATAAATCATACAATAAATCCTGGGTTCTCTCTACCGCAAAAGCAGGTATAATCAAGTTTCCCCCTTTACTCATGGCCCGCTCAATAACCTTTCGCAACTCTTCTTTACGGCTGGAGGTTTCCGGGTGTAATCGACTGCCATAGGTAGATTCCATAATTACATAGTCGGCACTTTCTATTATGGTAGGATTCTTGATTATAGGCTGATCTTGAGTACCCAAATCACCAGTAAATACCAACTTGAATTGTTCTTTTTTTTCTTCTATCCAGAGCTCTAAAATACAGGCCCCCAAAATGTGTCCGGCGTTTCTCAGGCGTATTCTTACTCCCGGAGCCAGTTGAATAATTTCATCCATATTCACGGAGCGAAACTTATCCAAAGATTGTACTGCATCATCAACCGTATAAATAGGTTCAAGTAAAGGCTTGCCCGCCCTTCTGTTCTTGCGGTTCTTTCTCTCGATTTCAAATTCCTGGATATGACCTGAGTCTGGGAGCATAACTCCAGCCAAATCCTCAGTAGCATGACTGCAATATATTTTGCCCTCAAAGCCTTTTTTGCATAATTTAGGGACCAGCCCAATATGGTCTATATGGGCATGGGTCAATATAACAAAATCAATGGTCTCCGGTTCAATCAGGAAATCACCGAAGTTCCTTTCCTGTAAGGCCCGAGGCCCCTGAAACATGCCACAATCTACCGCAAACCGGCTGCTTTCAGTTTCAACAATAAAAAAAGATCCAGTAACTGTCCTGGCTGCGCCCAGGAAGCTTAGTTTCATAACTATTCCTCCATAACTTATGAGATTATGTATAGTAATTATTATATCGCAATTAGTCTCCTGGCGTCTTTTTTTCTGGATAAGCTATCATACTGCTCATAAAAATCCAGGACTTCGGACTTGATAACTTTCCAGTCTTCAGTTTTTAGAGCCCTTAACAGGTTTTCAAAGCTTATGCGACCAAAGTCCTTTACCACTTCGTTGCTGTCCAGATTCACCACCACTTCACAATAGCGAGCATGAACTTGTTCAAATACGCCGAAATATATTTCTCTGATCTGTAGTACTCGCCTTTTGATCAGTTCTATCTCCATTCCTTCGATATCTACCATAGAAACCAGATCATCTATGAGTTTGTTCAATATCCGGTTATTAAATATGGCAGCCATTACCTCGGTGCGATATTGTTTAGATAATAAATAATGCATATAGTCTAGGAAGTCTCCTTGGGCCGAAGGACGTAGCAGTGAATAACCATTTAGCAATTCAAGATCCCTGGCTGACCAATCTCCCTTCACTGTACCTCACCCCTTCTATTGTAATCTAGTAAGGAGTTCCACCCGGTACGGCCTTTATCCTTTAGGAAATTATCGTAATAATCATGGCTAATCTAAACCTATTCGCTCGCTTTCGACAACCCGGTTTGATTAATTTGGAAGATTATCCTTTTCTATGTCGAGCTAGAAAGCTGCCCATTCGCTCCAAAGCCTGTTCAATATCATTGACACTGGCTGCATAGCAGCATCTTATGTGATGCTTACCCGTTGTTCCAAAGGCACTGCCTGGTACTACTGCCACCTTTTGGTCCAGGATCAGTTTTTCGCTGAATTCTTCACTATCCATGCCGGTCAAAGCTATAGAAGGAAAGGCATAGAAAGCTCCCTGGGGCTCAAAACAGTCCATTCCTATTTCCCGTAAACCAGCTACCATGATCTTGCGGCGGTAGTTATAATTTTCCACCATTTTTCTCATTTCACTCTCCCCATGCCGCAGGGCTTCCAGAGCTGCCTGCTGAGCCATAATGGGAGCACACATAATAGTATACTGGTGTATTTTGGTCATGGCGGCAATCAGATCCGGATGCCCACAAGCATAGCCAATACGCCATCCAGTCATGGCAAAGGCTTTAGAAAAGCCATTGAAAACAATAGTGCGATCTTTCATCCCCGGCATAGCCGCAATGGAAACATGTTTGCCAGTATAGGTAAGCTCGGAATAAATCTCATCTGATATAACAATAAGGTCATGCTTTATGATAATATCCACTAAAGCTTGCAGGTCTTCCTGCCCCATAATACCACCAGTGGGATTGTTCGGATAAGTCAGTATTAATACTTCACTCTTAGGAGTTATGCTTTTCTCCAGTATATCAGGGCGCAGGCGATATTCATCTTCCGCCCAGGTGTCCACTGGCACTGGAACCCCATAGGCCAAAGCCGTTCCCGGAGCGTAGGATACATACGAAGGACTAGGCACCAAAACCTCATCACCAGGTTCGACAATGGCTCTTAAGGCCAAATCCACCGCCTCACTCACCCCTACGGTAACCAGTATTTCCCGTTCCGGTGAATAAGTAACCCCAATATGCTTGCGCATATATAGAGCTATTTCTTCCCGTAGCTCAATCAAACCCTGATTGGAAGTATACATAGTATAACCCTGTTCCAGGCTGTAGAAGCAAGCCTCCCTTATGTGCCAGGGGGTTATAAAATCCGGCTCCCCTACCCCCAGGGAAATAACCCCTTCCAGCTGGGAGACCAGGTCAAAGAATTTCCTGATTCCAGAGGGAGGAATAGTCTGCACGGTTTTCGATACATATTTTGCCATAGGGTTCTTCACGGACTGATCACCAACCTTCTATCTTCCCGGGGTTTTTCAAAAATAAAATTATTCTGTTTATAGCGTTTGAGGATAAAATGGGTAGTTGTACTCTGCACCTCATCCAGAGTCGACAATTTGTGAGAAACAAAAAGTGCTATCTCTTTTAAGGTTTCAGCAGCTACCACTACAGATAAATCGTAGGCCCCACTCATAAGATAAACCGATCTGACTTCGGGAAAACGGCTGATCCTCTCCGCCACCGCATTAAAACCCACCTCACGAGCCGGAGTAACCTTCACATCGATCATGGCCTCTACCCCGTTTTCTCCAAAACGCTCCCAGTTGATAACCGAATTATAGCCTAGTATGAATTTCTCTCTTTCCAGGTAGGCTCAGACTTCCTGGACTTTACT
>CAZPSR010000213.1:0-3765 GCA_964589135.1 uncultured Syntrophomonas sp. | reverse complement strand
GTTGGATATATTTTTCACCTTTAACATTGCCCTGGCCATTATTTTATTTAGTCATGGAGCTCCGGTATATTTATTCGCCATGGGTTTTGGAGCGTTGGCGGTTTTATGCAGCTTTTTGATCGGCCGGGTATATAATACTACTCCCACCATAATGTTAGTATTGGGGGGAGTGATTGTATCATCCGTGTTTTCATCCCTGATTTCATTGCTGAAATATCTGGCTGACCCGGCTGATCAATTGCCTGCCATAGTGTTCTGGCTTATGGGGAGCCTGGCCTCAGCCAATTACCATGACATTTTCATTGCCGGGATACCTATGGTAATAGGAATTGTCGGTTTGTGGCTGATTCGCTGGCAGATAAATGTTTTATCAATGGGGGATAGAGAGGCTCAGACCCTGGGCATCAATACCTCCCTGGCCAAAGGACTGGTAATAGTATTTGCCACTATGGCTACTGCCGGAGCGGTATGTGTCAGTGGTATTATTGGTTGGGTCGGTCTGGTAATACCACATATTGGACGTATGCTCCTGGGCAATGACAATAAGGTTTTAATTCCTGCCTCAGTTTCCCTGGGGGCCTGTTTTCTGATTCTGGTTGACAATATTGGACGCTTGCTGACCGGTTCGGAAATTCCCCTGGGTATTTTAACTGCCCTGATAGGGGGACCGTTTTTTGTCTATCTTTTGAAATCTACCAAGGGTGGAGGCTGGTAAGGATATGGAGCTCTTGGAATGCCAGGATATTTCTTTTAAATATGATGATAAAAACATCATTGACCGGCTGAGTTTTACGGTTAATAAGGGAGAAATTTTCTGTTTGTTAGGCCCCAATGGCTGTGGGAAAACCACTTTGTTGGATTGTGTTTTAGGTTTACATAAGATACCAGGGGGGCAGATCAAGCTGGGAGGACAGCTACTGGCCGCTTTGAAACCCCGGGAGATAGCCCGGCAGGTGGCCTATGTACCTCAAGCCCATGAGAGAACTTTTCCTTATACGGTACTGGAAATTGTCCTTATGGGGCGGGCCTCATTTGTAGGATTAGCAGGATTGCCGGGAAAAGAGGACCGCTTGGCCGCTGAGGCCGCTTTGGATCAAGTTGGAGTCCGTTATCTGAGCAAGCGTCCTTATACCAAGCTGAGTGGGGGAGAAGGGCAACTGGTAATGATTGCCCGGGCTCTGGCCCAAAACACTAAGTTTTTGGTAATGGATGAGCCTACTGCCCACCTGGATTTTAGGCATGAACTAAAGATATTGGAGGTAATGGTTAATCTGGTTAAAGAGCACCATCTAGCTATCCTGATGGCCACCCATTTTCCCAATCATGCTTTTTACTTTGAAAACCAGCAGGTTAAGAGTAGGGTAGCTATGATGGAGCAAGGCAGGTTTTTTGCGGTAGGGCCCCCTAGCCAGGTTTTATCCGAAAGCAATGTTCAGCAGTTATATAACATAAATGCTCGAGTGCTGTGTTACAGTGGCGATGGAGTTCAAGAACTTAAACAGATCGTGGCTATTAATACGGTAGCCTAACAAATTACTGGATAACTGAGATGAGGAAAAGGTTTACTTTACTTCCTCTGAAACAGGGGATAAGTAGGGGTGATTTATACATCAGCTACGTTTAAGTGCGAATTGAGATCGGGACTTCCGAACAAGGATAGCTTTAGACCAGACTATCATCCTTCAACAATAGAGGGAGGTTTATATGAAAAAGAGGATCAGACAAATAATAGCCTGGGTCTGCTTGATGGCAATAAGCGTATTAATAGCCGGGGGCTGTATGACGGACAGCTCCCCTGGCTATTTATCATCGGCAGGGAGTAATACCACCATAACCGATGGTACCGGAAGGCAGGTCACCCTCTCCACTAATCCCCAGCGGATTGCCTGTTTGTGCCCGGAGGCGGCCCATATTCTAGCCATGCTGGGATGCGGCAGCCGGATAGTAGCAGTTCCCAATGGGGTAAAAAGGGACGTGTTATTAAACGAGATCTGCCCAGCCATTCAAGAAGCAGCAGTACCTAGAACCAGCGGCAGTATAAATATTGAGGAGTTGAATCGGGTACAAGCGGATTTAGTTCTGCTACGTTCCGATACCATTCAAACCAGCGGGGAAAGGCAAAAGCTGGAGATCAGTCAAATACCTTATCTGCTTATTGAATATGACACCATGGAAGAACAACAGGATATGATCGCCATGATTGCTGAGGCAGTAGGGGCAGAAGATAAAGCTCAGGCCTACAACCAATATTACCGGCAATGTATTGAAAGGGTACAAAGGCAGGTGCAGAATATTCCTCAGGATATGCGCTGGCGGGTTTTTCATTCCATTAACGAAGCAACCCGCACCGATACCCGGGGGACCCTGGGTGACCAGTGGCTAACTGCTTGCGGAGCCATTAATGTATCGGTAAATGAGAAGCTCAAAATGGTGGAAGGGGAACACTATGCCAGTTTGGAACAGATACTCTTATGGAATCCGGATTTTATTCTGGCCAACGATGGCAATGTGGTAAATTATATAAATGGTAATTCCCAATGGTCTGCTTTGGAGGCGGTGAAGAAGCAACAGGTACATGCTTTGCCTAACGGAATATCCCGTTGGGGACACCCCTCTTCTATGGAAATACCTCTGGTGATACTGTGGACTGCTCAGCTCTTGTACCCCAATTATTTCGAAGATATTGATATGTTAGGGGAAATGCGCTGCTTTTATCAGGAATTTTTCGGTCTGGAACTGGCGGATGGTAAATTAGCCCAAATCCTGAGCAGTCAAGGTATGAGGGAACCTAAAAGCTAAGAATTGAATTGGATGGGATTTAAGGACGCTTGCCGATGGGTTGTGGACCCATGCTGAGAAAAGGGAGGATAAAAAGTGCGCATACTGCTCTCCATAGATGATACTGATGAAATGAAAAGGGACGGGATAGAAGTAAGAGGTACAGGAGAACTGGCCAGCTTGATTGCGGCTCGCATTGAAGAAAGAGGCTGGGGGAGATGTGAACCGGTTACCCGCCACCAATTGCTGATCCATCCGGATATACCCTATACTTCACATAATAGTGCCATGTGCTTTGTAGCCCATGCACCAGGCCATCGTCTGCAGGATATAACTGCCTTGGCTGGTGATTTTTTGTCGGCTGAGAGTGCTCCCGGCTCAGATCCGGGCCTGTGTGTTGCAGTGCCGGATAGGGTTCTAAAGCCGGGCTGGCTAATGTCATTTAGTTTTATGGCTAAAAATGTGGTGCTTAAAAAGGATGAGGCTTATGAACTGGCAGATGCCCTTGGTATCCATCTTTCGGAACATGGGGGAACTGGTGATGGAGTAATTGGAGCCATGGCCGGTGCAGGGCTGCGTTTCAGCGGCAATGATGGCAGGTTTCGGGGCAAACTTAAGATTAAAACAGCTGATAACCTGGCAACGGTAAAGGAAATCTGTACCAGGACCATTGTGGAGCAGGTAAAGAGCATTGAAGATGGGGGAATCCTGGATATGGGGGAAAGGGTGTTTTGGGGGGAAGGTCCCAAAGCAGTCTTAATGAACGGTTTGGCGGTAATGTTGGTGGAATCATTGCCAGTCCATGCCCAGGAGCAATGTAAGTTCCAGACCTGCCCCAAGAGCCAGGTTAAAGCTTATTAGAGGTGATTTTTATGTGGATAGTAAATGAACGGGGGGAGCGGGTTTTTGCCGGAGGACAAGCAGCATGGGCTGCCGCCGCTCAAGAGGCCCATTTTTGCCCGGCTTTTCAAGCTGACGATGAGGATG
>CAZPSR010000212.1:0-3769 GCA_964589135.1 uncultured Syntrophomonas sp. | reverse complement strand
TTTTGAAATTGAGGAAATTAATGACGAGAAAAAAGATATAGCGACTGAAAAACATACTAAGTCAAATGCCAAAGATTCTTGTTGTAAAAGCTGAGAGTTTAGTTATTGCAAGCAAAACTAACCACCACTGTTTTGAATAATGCATTTCAACGGTGGTTATTTTTCATAAGGCATTGATAATTATCAATGTATTGCATATAATAGATACATCGATAAACATCAATCTATAGATGCTGTAGTATTAATATTAATGAGGTGAGGGTGTTGAAAAAGGATTATAAAAACTATGCCTTATTGATGAAGGCTCTTGGAGATGAAACCAGGGTAAAAATATTTGACATGTTATCCCAGGGAGAAAGATGTGCCTGTAATATCTTGGAGGAATTTGCCATAACTCAATCAACACTTTCCTATCATATGAAAATATTATGTGATAGTGGTCTGGTTAATGGCAGACGTGATGGGATTTGGATGCGCTATACAATTAATCATGATACCCTCGAACTGGTGAAGGAATTTTTCAATGGCATAGAAATATCAAATATTGAAATTGATATAGATTGTTGTTAAGGGAGATTAATACCCAATTTATTTCGAGGTGAAACAATGGAATTTATATTAATAATGTTAAATGGAGGGGTTAAGGAGCTTTTAAGCTATTTATCAGCTCACGTTATAACTTGCTTAGTTCCGGCTTTTTTCATTGCTGGAGCTATGGCAGTTTTAGTTACTAAAGGAGCAGTTATTAAATATTTTGGAGCTCAGGCTAAACGCTGGATTGCTTATCTTGTAGCTTCAGTATCCGGATTTTTATTGGCAGTTTGTTCTTGTACTATTTTACCACTTTTTGCGGGAATATATAGTTTGGGAGCGGGACTTGGCCCTGCACTTACTTTTTTATATTCAGGACCTGCCATAAATATTTTAGCTATATCACTTACAGGAGCAGCTATTGGCTGGCATATGGGTATTGCTAGAGGTGTAGGAGCTATAGCTTCTGCGATTATTATTGGTATTATAATGTCCTTATTATTTAGAAAAGATGAGCAAAAGAGGATCTCAGAACTAGGGGCATTACCGGCAGAAACTAGTGAAAAACCAGCAACACTTTTGCTTGCATTTTTTGGTATTATGGTGGCAATTTTAATAATTAGCACTAGTAGTTTAGAAACATGGATTAAGCTAGTGATAGACTTAATCTTAATTAGCTCCCTGGCCATTATCGTTCGTCGTTACTTTGTAGAAGGTGAATTTAGTTCTTGGATGGAAGAAACTTGGTCACTAGTCAAAATGGTAGTACCTACATTACTTATCGGAGTATTTTTAGTTGGTATGGTTACTGCTATTATTCCACCGGAATGGATTACTCGTTATGTAGGTGAAAACACCGTATTTTCTAATTTTGCTGCTTCCCTAATAGGTGCCTTGTTCTATTTTTCAACTTTAACGGAGGTTCCTATTGTTAAAGGGTTAATGGACTTAGGTATGAATGACGGCCCCGCTTTGGCTTTACTAATAGCTGGCCCAGCAGTTAGTATACCTAACTTATTAGTAGTAAATCGAATAATGGGATTCAAGCGCACCGCAGCATATTTTATACTCGTTGTTATGATGGCTACTTTAACGGGATGGTTATATGGCTATTTCTTTACCATATAGATGAAGCAGTACTCCCATCCCTTCGTTTTCTGTTTAATAAATTTTACGAGGAGGTAAGTCTAATGAAAATTGAAATATTAGGAATTGGATGTGCTAAGTGTAATCAAATGGAGAAGGATGTCTATAATGCTTTAGCCGAATTAAACATTTCTGCAGATATTTCTAAGGTAGAAGATATTAAAAAAATCATGGATTACAAGGTGATGATTACTCCTGCTTTAGTAATTGATGGACAGGTAAAAGTGGCAGGTCGCCTGCCTAAAAAAGATGAATTGTTAAGTTATATACGGCAAGCTCAAGCTTAATTGAGGAGTGTTAACTACAAACCCTAAGAAAATGTTCAGATTCTAAAAAAGCCAGTTAAAAAAGTGAGGTGAAGCATTTTGAAAAACAAAGAAGATATTAGAGACTTTATCAGGAAAAATTATTCTGAAGTGGCCCTGAAGGGTTCTGCGGGAGGATGCTGCAGTAGTGGCTGCAGCTGCAACGGCCCGCAAATAAATATTAAGGATGCCTCTATTAAAATTGGTTATTCTGAAGACGATCTTAATGATGTACCTATTGAAGCCAATATGGGCTTAGGATGTGGAAATCCAATTGCTATTGCTGCACTCAAAGAAGGTGAAATAGTGCTTGACCTGGGTAGTGGAGGAGGGTTTGATTCTTTCCTGGCCAGGAGGCAGGTAGGCGAAATGGGAGCCGTCATTGGCGTGGATATGACTCCGGATATGGTTAAATTGGCTAGGAAAAATGCTGAAGAAAGTGGCTATAAAAATGTTGAATTCCGTTTGGGGGAAATTGAGCACTTACCGGTGGCTGATGAAGCAATAGATGTCATAATATCAAATTGTGTTATTAATCTGGCTTTAGAAAAGCAACAGGTTTTCAATGAAGCTTACCGGGTACTTAAACCTGGTGGACGAATTTCCATATCAGATGTAGTCGCTACGGCCGAAATACCTGAAGATATTAAAAATGATTTGACCAATATGTCTGGCTGTATTGCTGGAGCTGAGTATGTGGACAATATCGAAAACATGCTTGAAAAGGCTGGATTTGTAAAAATCCGCATGTTTCCTAAAGATAACAGCAAAGAGATTATCAAAAGCTGGGTCCCGGGCAAAAACGCAGAAGAGTTTGTGGCCTCATATATAATTGAAGCCGAGAAAAGGCCAGCCCAATAAAGGCATTGATTAATGAATTAAATAATGAGAGGTGATACAATACAATGGCAAGTGCCAATCAAGCCCGGTTATCATTTCTGGATAAATATCTAACCTTATGGATCTTTTTGGCCATGGGGATTGGAGTCTTAGGCGGATATCTGTATCCCCCATTAGCCCAATCGCTGAGTCAATTCAGTACCGGCACCGTATCCTGGCCCATCGCTATCGGTTTGATAATTATGATGTACCCGCCTTTAGCCAAGGTAAAGTACGAAGAAATAGGGAAAGTAACTCAGAATAAAAAGGTGTTCAGTTTCTCCTTGATACAAAACTGGGTTGTAGGACCAATATTAATGTTTATTTTGGCCATAATCTTCTTCGCTGATAAACCAGGCTTCGCCATGGGGCTTATAATAATTGGCCTGGCCCGCTGTATCGCCATGGTCATTATTTGGAACACCCTCGCCAAAGGAGACAACGAATATGCTGCTGCCTTAGTGGCTTTAAACTCCATCTTTCAGATTCTATTATATACAGTCTATATTTATATATTTATTACCCTGGTTCCGCAATGGCTGGGACTTTCCTGGGGTGGGCAGATTGTTGATATATCCATGTGGGACGTAGCCAAAAGCGTACTCATATACTTAGGGATTCCTTTTGCAGCTGGCTTTATTACCAGATTTAGTTTAATCAGGGTGAAGACCAAAGAGTGGTATGAGAAAGTGTTTATCCCCAGGATTTCGCCTTTAGCTCTCATTGCTCTGCTATATACCATCGTGATTATGTTCATAACTCAGGGCGAGAAAATTGTTCAGAATCCTTTCGATGTCATACTTATTGCCATTCCGCTCCTTATTTATTTTGCGATGATGTTCTTGGCCAGCTTTTTTGCTGCCTATCGGTGGGGATTCAAATATGATCAGACCGTGACATTAGCCTTT
>CAZPSR010000211.1:0-3835 GCA_964589135.1 uncultured Syntrophomonas sp. | reverse complement strand
ATTAGGAAAAACTATCATGTAAGAATCTTGTATACCAGATAAAAAGGGCATAAACTATAAATATGGTTTTGCCTGCCCTTTTCCAACTCAGGCTATAAGGGGAGAAAAGCAGGCCTAAGACCTGGAAAGGATTTATAGCGTATGAAATTGGAACAATGCATTAATTTTACCCTTACCAAAGCCCAGCAAGCAGTACAGCAACTGTTTAAAGTTGAGTTGGCTCCATTTGGGATAACCCCCGGACAATATGCCATATTAAGCTGTCTGTGGGAAGATGATGGCCAAACCCCCAGGCAACTGGCTGAACGCCTTTCATTGGACAGTTCTTCTATTACCGGAATCTTGGATCGGGTCGAGCAGAAGGGCCTGATTCAGCGTCAAGCAGTTCCCAGGGACCGCCGCACACTACAGGTAGTCTTAACCAGTAAAGGAAGAGAGTTGGAGAAGCCTGTAAACCAGGCTATATTAGATGCCAACCAAAAGGTGTTGTCACAGCTTGAAGAGCAGGATTCTGAAAAGCTAAGAAAATACCTGCATAAACTGAATCCCAATACTTAAGCGAGGTTTTTCCCATTCCTTAATCAAAAATTTCTTTGACCAGCTTTTCCAATTCGAAGAACAGGCAGGGCCGAAATCGGTAATTCTGGCGCAGGACTTCTACCAGACCTCGATAATACCACTCCTGTTCTTCTCGTCCTCGCTCAAAATTTTTCCACATATCTTCACCATTAATCTCATAATCACTGGCCATACTGCGTATATGGTTAAGCTTATCAGCCAGCACGATTAACCAGGTATCCCGATCAGCATTCGGTAGTTTAAGTAGAGATTTCCGCTGTTGCTCTTCCCAGGGCAGTGATTTATCGGTTTCGGAGCAGGCCTCCACCAAGCTGCCAACTAGAGGACCGAAAAGCTGGGCTATTTCCTCCAGGGTGACCTGGCTGGCTTCCACTACCTCATGGAGTATCCCGGCAATAACTCCATCAGAAGTAGCACCGGCTTCTGCCAGCATTATACCTACTGCCATAGGGTGGGCTATATAGGGGACATCAGTTCCGTCGCAGAATTGGCCGGCATGGGCCCGAGCTGCCAGTTCACAGGCCTTCTCCACCAGATAATCGCCCTTCATAAACAAAATCTCCTTGCTATATTCTTGAAAATCCTTGAACATATCTCATTCTTTAATAAGCATTACCGGACAGGGAGCCAATTTGCTTACTCGGTCACCAACACTGCCTAAAAACAAGCCTGATATTGTGCTTAGACCACGACTGCCCATAACGATCAGCTCATAGGCTTGATTACGGCTAAGGTTAATAATTACCTGAGCCGGGTTTCCCCACTCTATTTTGTTCTCTATTTCTATATCGGTGGGTCCCATAGCCTGTCTGGTATCTTCCAGAATTTTTTCGGCTCCCTTGCGCACCCCTTCAATCATAACATCGGTTATAACCGGCAGGGATTGAGGTGGACCCATGGTAAGGAGCTGCGAATGATTGACTACATGCAGAAGGGTAATTTTGCTGTCATGTTTTTGCGCAATTGACAAGGCTTTTTTCGCAGCATTAGTGGCAAAATCGGAGCCGTCCACCGGAACCAGAATCTTCTTAAACATAGAAATCCTCCTCATATGAGAATATTATAAGAGTGCTTATCCTGGAACAAGCAATGATAAGAGCTATTAAAAGGATAGGGCTGCTAGGAACATTATCTATTTTCATTATACTGCAAATTTTCTTTTGTCTAAAGCAGCATCTCAATTAAGATGGGCTTGACAGGAAGCTACAATCACATAATAATATATAAATATGAACACCTGTTCAGATGATCAATTATATAGGAAGGCGAAATCATGATTGAAAAGAATAATGATATCTGTGAAATCAAGTGCATTCACCTGGATAAGGTTAAGCAAGCCAAAGAGGATAGACTGGAAGATGAGGTAATCCAGAGGCTAGCTGAGCTTTATAAGACAATGGGTGATCCTACCCGATTGAGAATAATTCATGCCCTGGGCCGACAAGAACTCTGTGTTTGTGACCTTTCAGCGGTGGTTAACGCTTCTGAGTCAGCAGTATCACACCAACTTAGGCTTTTGCGTTCAAAGAAGCTGGTTAAATTTAGGAGGGAAGGCAAAGTAGTATATTACTCTCTGGATGACCATCATATAAGTATCCTGTTTCAAGAAGGATTAGAGCATGTAAACGAATAATGGGGCTTAGTTTGAGTTCCAATAAACGTAGCAAGTTTCGGCGAAAGGAAGGATTGGCTTCATGAAATATGTATTAGATGGTCTTAATTGCAGCAATTGTGCCGGGAAGATAGAACGGAGAATTAATGAAATACCTGAATTAAAAGGGGTCAAAATCAATCTTGCTACTATGTCCTTACAACTAGAACCATCTTTTGAAGATCAGGTGCAGAAGATAGTGGATAGTGTAGAACCAGGAGTTGTTCTGAAAACAATGGAAAAAGCTCCATTGAAATGGGAAAGATCAGATGTCTTAAAAGTTAAAAACAATATTTTGCGCATTGCCTTTAGCGGGCTATTGTGGGGCACCGCTATAATCAGTCACCACACCATGCCCAGCTATCTCAATTATTCGTTTTACCTCTTGGCCTATTTGATAGTAGGCTATCCTGTGTTATTACGAGCTTTTAATAATATTAGACAAGGGCAGGTATTCGACGAAAACTTTCTTATGAGCATAGCCACCCTAGGGGCTTTAGCCATAAATGCCAAAGGAGAGGCGATAGGGGTAATGTTATTCTACGCCATCGGGCAGATGCTGCAAGAGTTGGCAGTGGGCCGATCCCGACGGTCCATATCTGAGCTTATGGACTTGAGACCTGATTACGCTAATCTGTGGCAGGATAATAAAAGCATCAGGGTTGATCCAACTGAGCTTAGAGTAGGGCAGATTATTGAGCTTAGACCAGGGGAAAGAGTTCCAGTGGATGGAACCATTGTTTTCGGCAGTTCCTATTTAGATACCTCAGCTCTTACCGGAGAATCCAAGCCTCGGCGGGTGGAAGTGGGGCAGGAAATACTCAGTGGCAGTATCAATTCTTCCGGACTTTTAAGGGTACAAGTAGATAAAGAATATGGTGAATCCTCGGTAGCCAAAATACTGGAACTGGTAGAAAATGCAGCGGGGAAAAAGGCTCCAGCTGAATTGTTTATTACCGGTTTGGCGGGCCGGTATACCCAAGTGGTGGTGTTTGCGGCTCTATTAACGGCATTTTTGCCTCCACTCTTGATTCCCGAAGCCCAACTAGTCACCTGGGTTTATCGAGCTCTCATCTTATTAGTTATTTCTTGCCCATGTGCCTTGGTGATTTCCATACCTCTAGGTTACTTTGCTGGAATTGGAACCACCTCATCGGCAGGTGTTTTAGTAAAGGGAGCCAATATTTTGGACCATTTGGTGCAGGTGCATACAGTTGTCTTTGATAAGACTGGGACCCTGACCAGAGGGGTGTTTGAAGTACTGGAAATTCAGCCTTATCATCATTTTACCGAAAGGGAAGTACTGGAGTGGGCAGCTCTAGGTGAGATACATTCTCATCATCCTATTGCTGCTTCAATAAGATCCGCCTGGGATGGAGAGCTGGATGCATCAGTTGTAGAGCATTATGAGGAGCAAAAGGGACTTGGCATCAAAGCCCGGATCAAAGGAAAGTGGATATTGCTCGGTAATATTAAATGCTTGCAAAGAGAAGGGGTAGAGATAGTTAGCGGAATAATAGAAGGCCCCCGGGTACACCTGGCGGTAGATGGGATTCATGCTGGCTCTTTGCTGATTTCAGATGAAATAAAAGAGGACTCAGCACA
>CAZPSR010000210.1:0-3844 GCA_964589135.1 uncultured Syntrophomonas sp. | reverse complement strand
CCAGGAAATATGTTAAAAAGGAGGCTTGGGATCCCCAAGCAGTATCCCAAGATTTCCTGAAGCATGAATTTATTGTGATAAAAGGTTACTTTCCATTAGAGCGGCAGGTTATGGATGAGCTGAAACTGGGGTTGGATATGGTTGAGTCCAGCTTTGGCATTAAATGCCAGATGTATATTGATGAAGTGAAAGATGAAGATTGGGAAAGTTCCTGGAAAAAATACTATCATACCTTCAAAGTGGGAGAAAGACTGATAATTAAACCATCCTGGGAGGAATACCAGGCTCAGGAAAATGAAATAGTAATAGAAATTGATCCGGGCATGGCTTTTGGTACCGGAATCCATGCTTCCACCCGTTTTTGCCTGGTATTTTTAGACGAATACCTTAAAGGAGGGGAGCGGGTGATAGATGCTGGCTGCGGTTCTGGAATATTATCTATTGCTGCAGCCAAATTAGGAGCCAGCTCCCTTGAAGCCATGGATATTGATGAAGTGGCGGTCCGGATAGCTAAAGAGAATACGGCTTTGAACGGATTGGAAGGCATTATCAATATCAGATCAGGTAATATAGTTGAAGAAATGGAAAAAATGCGGGCAGATATAATCCTGGCCAACATTACTGCCGAGGTGGTGGAAAGGTTGATACCCAGAGCAGCCCAAATACTCCCAGCAGGAGGGTTTTTATTTGGGTCAGGAATAGTAGATAGCCGCTGGCCTGGTGTAGAAAGGCAGTTGAAGAATTGCGGCTTTACCATAGACAGAATACTTACTGATACTGACTGGATGGGAGTGGCTGCGGTTAAGAGCCAATAATAAACGGCGGATTCAAGGCCATTAAAGAAAAAGGCCAGGCTGGGGGATGGTTGGGGATAATTTGCTATAGCCTCTCCTAAGGTTTCGGCTAAGGGAAGGGTGTTGGTTTTGCACCGTTTTTTTGTGGCCCCGGAAAACATACAAGGACAACTGGCCATAATAGATAAAGAGGAGTCAAGGCATATCCGGCGGGTTTTGCGCCTAAAAGCTGGGGATAAGCTAATCCTCTTTGACGGCAGTGGCTATGAATATCAGGCTTTGCTTTTGGAAGAAGGGAAAGCTGGTTTAACAGCTCAGATAATAGAAAGGTCTAATCAAGAAGAACAGCCTTTAAAGCTATGCCTGGTTCAGGGAATAGCCAAAGGGGATAAGATGGATAGTATTATCCAAAAGGCCAGCGAGATTGGAGTAGCTATGATTTATCCTCTGGAAACCCAGCACACGGTGGTAAGACTGCAAGGGGATAAGGCAGATAAAAGAGTTGAGCGTTGGCAGCATATTGCCCGAGAAGCCTGCAAACAGTGCCGGCGCAATATTATACCACAGATCAAACCAGTGATGGGAATAGAACAGCTTTATCAGGAAATAGGGGAAGATCCAGCCTTGCTCTGTTACGAGAAGGAAGAAGACAATGGCCTGCGTCAGGTATTGAACAGTATTAAAGCAGAAGTGCTGGCAAAAGGCCGGCTATTTGTGGTAATAGGTCCCGAAGGGGGCTTTTCGGAAATAGAAGTGGAAAGAGCCCTCAAGCAGGGATTGAAGACCGCTTCTCTAGGGCCCCGAATCCTCCGCACAGAAACCGCCGGCCTGGTAGCATCCGCCATCATAATGTATGAATATGAACTATAACGGGGACATTCCTTCTAATAAAAATAAACTGAAAAATTACTTGTCATCGAGATTCACACGAAAATGGTTTATTCTGATTTGCCCAGTGTTTCTAATCGCCAAATCATTGTAGGGGCGGTCTCTGACCGCCCGTTCAAGGCATGGCTAAAAGTTTTTATACTCGGTGTGTCCCCTGACCTTAGAAAGGTAGAATATAATGCGAGTGGCCTTTCGTACCCTGGGATGCAAAGTCAACCAGGTAGAAAGTGAACAATTGAAAGAAGAATTTATGCGGCGAGGTTTCGAAGTAGTTGATTATAGGCGGGAAGCTGATGTTTATATAATCAACACCTGTACGGTAACCCATACCAGCGATAGGAAATCCAGATCCGCCATTAGAAGAGCCATACGTCAGAATCCCGAAGCTGTGACCGCGGCTGTAGGCTGCCTGGCTCAGGTAAATCCTGAACAGCTGGCAGCCATAGAAGGAATTGATCTGGTGGTGGGCAATGATCAAAAGGAAAACCTGCCTGGCATTATTGAGGACTATTTGGCTTCTCCGTCCGATGTTGTAAAAGTTTATCAGGATTCCTTTGACAGTACTTCCGGGCTTAAAACCGTTAATTATTCCAGGCCCCACCAGAGGACTAGGGGGTTTATAAAAATCCAGGATGGCTGTGAAAACAACTGCTCTTATTGTATAGTACCTCAGGCCCGGGGACCGGTTCGCAGTAAAAAGCCGCAACAGGTGCTGGCCGAGATCCAGATTATGTTGGAATTGGGATATCGGGAAATGGTGTTAACTGGAATACACACCGGTCTTTATGGTTATGATATACCCGACTGGGATCTAAGCCGCTTGATTAAGGAAATATTTGAGCAGATAAAAGGGGAATACCGGATCCGGCTTAGCTCCATCGAACCCCTGGAAGTAAGCCCCTCCTTAATTGAAATCCTGGCTACTGAAAGCAAATTATGCCGCCATCTGCATATACCCCTGCAAAGTGGCAGTGATGAGATACTTAAGGAAATGAATAGGAAATATAATAGAAATTATTATAAAGAATTGCTGCAGGGTATATCAGAGCAGGTACCCCAAATCGCCTTGACCACTGATATTATGGTTGGTTTTCCTGGCGAAAGGGAAAAAGACTTTCGGCAAAGTGTGGAGTTGTTACAGGAACTAGCGGTATATGACTTGCATGTGTTTCCTTATTCGTTGCGGCAAGGAACAGCTGCTGCAGAAATGGCAGGACAGGTGGAGGAGAGGGATAAGCATCGCCGAAGCCAACTTTTGATAGAGCTGGGAAAGGAAAAAAAGAAAAGCTTTATTAATAAAATGAATGGCAGCGAAGTACAGGTATTGATTGAAAAGAAGACTGGACCCAATTTATATCAGGGGCTAAGCGATAATTATCTATCAGTCGAAGTTCATTCCGCCCAAGATATTATTGGACAATTATTAACCAGGACCTTGGGAATTGATGGTATTCCTCTGGGTGACCACTAAGTTAACTTTAGGGCCTGGCCCCTAAGTTAACTTAACCTTGATAAGCATAAATATAGGAAATTTGATATACTATAGAGGAGGTGAAGCAATGCCTGAGGTTAAAGACTGTATTTTTTGCCAGATAATTCTGGGTAAGATTCCGTCAAAAATAGTGTTTCAAGATGAACTGCTGATTGCTATCGAAGACATTAATCCTGCCGCACCGGTACATATTCTCATTATTCCTCGGAAACATATCAGTTCCTTAAATGAAGTTAATCAAAGCCACAGTGATATACTAAGTCACCTGCAAATAATAGCAGCTCAAATTGCCAGGGAGATGAAGATAGATCGGGACGGCTATCGCTTGGTAAACAACTGCGGGGAATGGGGCGGGCAGACGGTTATGCACCTCCATTATCATCTTTTAGGCGGTAGGGAAATGACCTGGCCTGCAGGCTAATCTTGACTCAATACCTTTGAAATAGTACAATATAATGGCATTTATATAGCCCAAACGATGAGGGGAGGGAAAAGATGAGCGAGGTTAAAGTAGGTAAAAATGAATCCCTGGACAGTGCTTTAAGAAGGTTCAAGAGATCCTGTCAGAAGTCCGGGGTTATGCAAGATATAAGAAAGCATGATCACTACGAAAAACCAAGTATAAAAAGGAAGAAGAAATCAGAAGCTGCCCGCAAGAAGAAGAAATTCT
>CAZPSR010000209.1:0-3844 GCA_964589135.1 uncultured Syntrophomonas sp. | reverse complement strand
TAAGGATATGTGCAATTAAACCAGCAGAAGCAAGAGTATGAAAAGATTTATTGATTTGCGGGGACAGGTTCCTTGTCCCCGTGTAACCAAGCTAACCGAATAGTCCGGAAACAAATCCCCTGGTTTCAGAGCTGTGGGGAGATGAGAACAGGATAGGGGTAGGGGCTTTTTCAATCAGCTTGCCGTCCAGTATAAAGGCTGTCTCATTAGAGATACGGCGGGCTTGAAAAAGATTATGGGTGACAATGATAATACATAACCCCTCTGCCAGCCGGGCTAATAACTCCTCTATCAGGGAGGTGGAAGCGGGATCAAGACTGGAGCAAGGTTCATCCAACAATAATACTCGGGGCTCTACCGCCAGGGCCCGGGCTATAGCCAGGCGCTGCTTCTGGCCTCCGGATAGCTGTGAGGCAGGTTTTTTGAGGCGATCTTTCACCTCATCCCAGAGAGCTACCTGACCCAGGCATTTTTCGGTAATCCCATCTAATTGTCTGCGGCTTTTCACCCCATAATATCTTGGACCGAAGAGTACATTTTCCCTTATGCTCAAGGGCAAAGCTACTGGGGTCTGGTAAACCATACCTACCTGTCGCCGCAGAGAAGACAGGCTTTTCACTTCCTTTATTGATTCTCCCAGTACCCGTATGTCCCCCTGGCTCTTAAAACCCCTCTCCATTTCAGCAGTTCGATTGATACTGCGCAACAGGGTAGTTTTGCCGCATCCCGAAGGTCCAATTATGGCAGTGATGGAATTGGAAGCAAATCCCACATTTATATTCTGCAAAATCGGCTTGGAACCGTAAAAAGTATTAAAATCTATAATTTCAATCGCATTCAATGACTATTGATCCTCTCTTGTAAACTATGCAAGGCTAATGCCAGAACATTTATAAATAACAGCAAGACAAGCAGAACCAGAGCAGTGGCGTAGGCATGGTCCATTGATATATGCTCATTAAACAAAATATAGAGATGGTAGGGTAGAGCCATAACCGGCTCCAGCAAAGCTCCCGATGAACTAGCAATAATGGCCGCAGCAGTTACCATGATGGGAGCGGTAGCTCCGGCTGCATAGCCCAAAGCCAGCAGCAACCCAGCCATAATACCGGCTGTGGCCCGGGGCAGTATTACCCGGTAAAGGGTATATGATTTGGACACCCCCAGAGAGTTAGCCACTAGGCGATATTCTTCATCTACCGCCAGCAAAGCATCCCGGCTGGATATAACAATAACCGGGAAAACCATTATGGCCAGAGCCAATCCTCCGGCCATAAGAGAAATTCCCCATCCCAAAGTAACTACCCCTAGCGCATAAACGAATAAACCAACAATAATTGAAGGCACCCCAGCCATGCTTTGGACCAGCAGGTTGACCACCATCGCCAACTGCCCCTGGCGGCCGTATTCGCTCAGATATATGGCAGTCAGCAGCCCTGGTACTATAGATATAATTAAGGCCAGAAGAATCAGCCACAGAGTTCCTTTTATAGCTGGAAATATGCCGCCTGCGGTGCCCAGCGGAAGTCCGCGGGGGCTGCTCAATATAAATTCGCTACTAATGAATGGTCCTCCGCGCCAGATAAGATAGCCGATTATAGCCAGCAAAACTACCAGTATGAACAGGCCAGAGGCCCAGAACCAGGCCATCTGCAGTCTATCTATAAGCAATCTTTTCATATAGAATTTCCCCCTTTTTGCAGCCGGGATAAGAGGATATTAATACCTAAGTTCACTGTAATAACCATTAAAACTAGGACCAATCCGGCCGCAAAGATTGCCTGATAGTGAAGACTGCCGGGAGTAGTACTGCCTAATTCTAGGGCAATCAAAGCCGGCAGGGGTTCACCTTTAGCAAACCAGGAAATTGGCAGCCTGAGTATATTGCCGGCCAGCATGAGTACTGCCATGGTTTCACCCATAGCTCTTCCAAAGGCCAGGACCAGCGCCCCCAACATCCCCTTGCGGGCCAGAGGAATCAGGATTTGCATAGTTAAATGTTGTCGGGAAACTCCCAGGGCAATACCGGCATACCGATACTCTAAAGGTACTGAGCGCAACGCAGCTTCAGAGTTAGCTATTATAAATGGAATGACCATAATTGCCAGTATCAGGGAAGAAGCAAAAAGAGATTCTCCACTAGCCAGGTCGAATCTCACCTCGAAGAATTTGACTAAGACCGCAGCTCCCAGAAACCCATAAACAACTGAAGGTATGCCGGTAAGCATGTTAACCACCGGGCGCAAGACTGCGGCCAAAAGTGGCGGAGCGAATTCGGCCAGGAATATTGCACAGCCAAATCCCAGGGGAGCGGCAATCAGCAGGGCTCCTCCAGCTACCCACAGGGTGCTCACTATCATAGATAGAATGCCGATTTGAGGCGGACTGCTTAAGGGTCTCCAACTTGCCCCGCCTAAAAAACTGCTTATGCCAATCTGTGACCAGATCGGCCAGCTTTCCCGCAATATGAAAAGGAGCATGGCCAACAAGAGCAGGGAGGAGACTGTGGCGGTACCAATTATGATCCAAGTTATTATTTTTTCTTTCCACTGGTTGCTTGATCTATCTATAGCTGTAACCCTCTTTTAAGGCGTAAATAAACGAGCAGGTTTTACCTGCTCGTATTTTACTAGACTAGATTATTAGCGGGCCACAGGAATATAGCCCATTTCTTCCACCACTTTGAGGCCTTGCTCAGACAGCAGGTAATCTAAAAACTTTTGTTCCCGATCATTAGGTGCTTCTTTGCTGACTAACAATAGAGGCCGACCAACCTTATATGCACCTGAATTGATGTTTTCCAGGGTAGGAGCTATGCCATCTACACTGATTGGGATGATTTTATCAGGATTCTGATTGACTAGTCCGCTGGAGACATAGCCTATGGTGTCTGCATTATCCATTATCTTTCCAGCCAGTGCACCCATAGAAGGTATCTGCAGAGCCTCATCAGATATTGGGGTGCCTTTCATAACCGCCGTATCGAAAACTTCGCTGGCTCCACCCCCAAGATCACGAACCGCTACAACTATGGGACGATCGGGCAAGCTTGGCTCTACTTCCTTCCAGTTTTTGATTTGCCCGGAAAAAATAGCCACCAATTCTTCAGTAGTCATATCGGGCTTCACCTGGGCCACCGGATTATTGGCATTAACGCCGATCACCAGTACATCTGAACCTAAGTGAGTAATAGTGCCGTCGGCAAAATTTGCTTTTTCTTCATCTTTTAGATTCTTGCTCACCATACCAAAATCAAAGGTTCCATCAATAGCAGATTTTAAACCGAAACCGGAGCCACCGGTTGATACGAATATGACTATGGGTTTTTCCGGTAGACTGGCATCGACCTTATCCCAGGTTTTAAACTCCTCGGTAAATTGGTCAGCACATTGCGCTATGATAGGAGCCAAAGTGCTGGAACCTCCGATTTTTATGGAAACATCCTCATTCGTCGCTGGGTTGCTCTCGCCTCCCGGTTCATTGCTGGAACAACCTGCAAATACTCCCAGGGCAAGAAAAGCAATCAGCAATACAGCCAAGCAAACTTTCTTTTTCATCTTATCACTCTCCCAATATATTCTAGCTCCCTAAATTATACTATTAGTAGATGTAAAATGTCCAATAACCTGTGGTTATAGAACGGCTTGTTTCTCATTCCGGAAAAACCAGCAAATGGTCTGGGGGTAGAACTTATGGTACCAGGTAGTGCAGCCGGGCAAATAAAATATTATTTCTATAATAATCAGAAAATTTGCACTGGCTATTGCTCTTAAATCATTGCGGGAAGCAAGTAAATATATCTAAGCTGACAAGGGCCCTGATTGCGACGTTGAAGCTGGCAAAA
>CAZPSR010000208.1:0-3876 GCA_964589135.1 uncultured Syntrophomonas sp. | reverse complement strand
GGTTGTGCTTAGAGTTGAATAAATTGATATTAGCCGCACGAGGGATTTTTCGATACTGTACCTAAAGTGAGGAGTATATTAAGATGAATAAAAGGCTTAAATTAACAAAAATACTATTTGTTTTATTCCTTATGTCCATTTTTATCTATTCAGCCGGCTGCTTGAATCAGAAACCTGCTGACACCGGACTCAATTTGCTGAACTTTGAACCGGCTACCCTGACTATAAGGGGAGATGGGGTAGAACATCCAGTCCACTATACCATGGATCAATTAATGAGTATGTCGGAGGCCCTAGTGGGGGAATGCTACTCAACTATTAATAACGTGGGAACCAAAAATTACTTTGTGGGCAAGGGGGTTAAGCTTTCTTATCTGCTGCAAAAGGCAGGTATAAGGGAAAATGCACAAACTATCAAAGTAATGGGTTATGATGGATATACCGCAGTTTTTACTAGGGAACAACTGGAGCAACCACGCTATTATTATCCCGGACTAATGGAAGGAAGCGAGGAAGAGGCCAAGGAGGTTCCAGCGATATTGGCCTGGGAATATCAGGAAGGCGAGCAGGATTTAAGCAAGGTCAGAAGTGGCAGCCTTTGCCTGCTTTTGGGTCAAAGCACCTTGAACAATGTAGTTGTTCCCGCTTTTGTCAAAGATATAGTGCTTATAGATATAAGTGTTGCTGAAGCGGGACAGTGGGATGCGGTTTCTGCTCATCCGGCTGCGGGGAAGGTAGAGCCGGGCCAGGATATAGCTTTAACTCACCCCGAAATGGATTCAGTTAAGATATATTACACAATTGACGGCAGCACTCCCGATGAAAAGAGCTTCATATATAATCCTGGGACCTCGTATTATAAGCCTGAATTGAACCGGCCTATTGTCATTGACCAGGATATGATTATAAAAGCCATAGCAATTGGTTTCGGGAAAGAAAACAGCCCAGTAGTGGTCTTTGAATATGATGTGAAGGAGTAATGGATTTTATCAGTTTATTGTATAAAAGGAGGCAGTGTAATGAATGAAATTATTATAAAACCGGTAGGTATAGTGATATCTGAGATTGAGAAACCAGAACAGATGCCACCTGGAGGGAATCCGGCGGTAATCGAAATATATCCGGAATACTGGGAGGCCCTGCAGGGAATTGAAGAGAACTCCCATGTTTGGATTTTGGCCTGGTTCCATCAGGCTCCCCGTGATGTATTAAAAACATCTCCGAAAAGGGTCAATCCGGACTTGCCAGAGTATGGTGTTTTTGCCCTAAGATCATATGGAAGACCTAATCCAGTAGCATTGTGCCTGGCGGAACTGGAAAAGGTGGAGGAAGGCAGATTGTATGTTAAAGGGCTGGACGCCATTGGGGGAACCCCGGTTATAGACATTAAACCATACTTTGAGAATGATATAGTGTTTTCTCCGGATACCTCCTATATCAAGGGAAAAAACCGGGAAATGCGGCAGGAACTTATGCTCAGGCATGCTAAGGTTCATCATCAGGAACAGTGCCGGGATCTGTATCTGGCGGTACGGATGGCAGTTATTGCGGAAGAATACTTCGGTAAAGTAATGTCAGCCCAGCTGGGTGTTACTGTACAGGGATCAGAGTGCTTGGCTGATTGCATACAGGGCATTACCCGAGCCCGCTTGTCAAATCCATCCCGCTTTGATTTCAAAAAATCCGGAAATCTAGCTAAAACTGTCTGGACTTGGGAAGAAAGCACTCTGAGCATTATGCTGAAAAGAGATTTTGGCTTAGAAGAGATCAACGGACTGTCAGACCAGGAACTGTTTGATATGGAGTATTTGCCACTTAAAACCAACCATTGATTCCCCGCAAAATAACTTTGCGCAGGGCAAGCACTTTTAGAGTAATGCGAATTGATAAAGGGGAAGACGGGGTGGAGAGTATTGAAATATCTTGATCAGGCAGGCGGGAGCAAGAGACCCTATATGTCAAATCGAGACCTGCTGGTTATAGCTATCTTGAGTGGAATGGGCGGGGTGATGAGCACCTATATAGGCTATCTGGGCAATCTGTTAAACACGGTGTTGGGAGTCCCTTTTGGAGCAGGACAGTTGATGTCTGGTCTGCATGTTTTCTGGATTATACTGGCTGCTGGTTTAGTCAGAAAAAATGGAGCTGGTTCGGCAGCCGGCTTACTAAAAGGCTGTATTGAGTTTTTAACCGGGGGCACCCATGGGATTGCCATAATTATTGTATCTTTAGTACAGGGCATAATAATTGATCTGATATTATTCATTTTCCGTCGTTATACTTTGCCCTGCTTGGCTTTGGCTGGAGGTCTGGCTGCTCTTACCAATGTGTTTGTGTTCCAAATCTTATACTTTGCGGGAGTGGGATGGGGTTATATTTTTTTAATAGCTGGTTTGGCCTTTATCTCAGGTGTAATTTTAGCTGGTAGCTTTGGGCACCAGGTAATAAATATCATTATCCAGGCCAGGCCTTTTCAAATAGATACCCAGGATCAAAAATTTGCTCCGTCAAATAAAAACAAGAAAATAGGCTTATTGTTTACCGGCTTGATTTTCCTGCTATTTACCAGCGGGGCAGTATATTACTTTAGCCAGATTTTTATACCGCCCTGGTCTCAAGCTCAGTGTACAGTAGAAGGTGCTGTCGAAGATGCCCGGTCTTTTAGTCTGTCTGATTTCAAAGCTGAGGAGATCACTATTCGGGCCGAGTTAAAGGGTCAGTATATGCATGTGCCAGAACGGGAATATACTGGAGTTCCGGTCCTGGCTATAATTCGAGAAGCTGATCCCCTACCAGGCAGTACAGTGTTGAAGGTAATAGCTGCGGATGGATATATGATTGAGTTTTCACTAGAAAAGATCCTTCTTGATGACAAATTCCTGCTGATAGAAGAAGATGATACCATGCGGCTGATAGCTGCCAATTACGATGGCAGCTGCTGGGTTAGACAGGTTAGCAAGCTGTTAATAGAATAAAAAGCACAAGAGGTGGCTTAATGAGCGAGGTAATAGTATCCCTTAGTGGGGTAAATTTTCGATATCAGGGAAGAAAGACAGCTGCTCTAAGGGATATAAACTTGCAGATAGAGCAGGGGGAGTTTATCTGTATAACCGGTAGCAGTGGCTGTGGCAAATCAACCCTGGCCCTTTGTATGGCAGGGTTTATACCTCATAACGTGGCAGGAGAAATGAGCGGTTCAGTTATCATTAATGGCATGGACAGCCGGCGATATACTCCTTCCCAACTGGCCGGCAGTATTGGCCTGGTGCAGCAGGATCCGGAAGCCCAGCTTTGCACCTTAAAAGTAGTAGACGAAGTGGCATTTGGTCCGGAAAATCTCTGCCTAAAACGAGAAGAGATTAAGGACCAGGTGGAGTGGGCTTTAGCAGCGGTTAACTCTTGGCATTTAAGGGATCGGGAGGTATATTCCCTTTCTGGGGGGGAAAAACAACGCATTGCTATAGCCTCCATACTATCCATGCAGCCTGAACTTATTATTTTGGATGAGCCCACGGCTAACCTTGACCCAGCCGGTACTTCAGAAGTACTGCAAGTAATTAGGCAACTGGGCCAAAAAACCTCAGTAATAATAATCGAACATCGGCTTAAACAGTTGCTGCCTATTGCCGATCGACTATTGCTGATGGATAAGGGACAGATTATAGGCGATGGGGAACCCGAACAGCTTTATCAGGAATACTGCCGCCGCTCCAGATGTTATTTTCCAGGTTTCATTGATGCCGAAATGGGAGAATTCCCTGGAGCCTTAGTCGATAAAAAACTGTCCCAGCCGGAGCCAATTTTAAGTGTTCACGAATTGAATGTAAAGCTGGGAGGGAAGCAGGTTCTGGAAGATATCAGTTTTGACTTGTATCC
>CAZPSR010000207.1:0-3945 GCA_964589135.1 uncultured Syntrophomonas sp. | reverse complement strand
AGAATGTCTTTTGATGATTTTGATGCTATCCTGGAAAAAATTGATCAGGCTGGGTATCATTCCATTGAATGCTGGGGTGGAGCAACCTTTGATTCCTGTCTTAGATACTTAAATGAGGATCCCTGGGAAAGGCTTAGAAAAATCAAGGCCAAGATCAAGCAAACTAAGCTGCAGATGCTTTTAAGGGGGCAGAATCTTATTGCCTATAAACATTATCCAGATGATGTGGTGAGAAAGTTTGTCGATCAGGCCATAGATAATGGTATTGACATTATGAGAATATTTGATGCCTTAAACGATTTCCGAAATATTGAGGTTGCCGTAGATCAAACTTTAAAAAGCGGAGGTCATGCTCAGGGGGCCATATGTTATACTATTAGTCCTATTCATAATCTGGCCAATTATGTAAAACTAGCCAAACAATTGGAAGAGATGGGAGTGGACTCCATATGCATTAAGGACATGTCAGGGATTATGGGTCCTCAGGAAGCCTATGACATGATCAGTGCTATGAAAGACACGGTTAGTAAGCCTATTGTACTACATACCCATTCTACTACCGGTTTAGGTCCCATTACCTATTATAAGGCGGTTGAGGCCGGCTGCGATGTAATTGATTGTGCAATTTCCGCCTTTTCCGGTGGTACTTCCCAACCGGCTACGGAATCCATGCATTATGCCTTAAAGCAAGCTGGCTGCGAAACTGGTTTAAATGAGGATATTCTAAAAGAGATCAATGATTACTTTAAACCAATTAAGGAGAAGTTCATTGCATCTGGGGTGTTGGATCACTATGTTTTGGGTTCTGATACCGATGCTTTGATTTACCAGGTGCCTGGAGGAATGCTTTCCAATCTTATTTCTCAATTAAAGCAGAATAACTCTTTGCATCGCCTGCAAGAAGTATTGCAGGAGATTCCCCGGGTGCGCAAGGATTTGGGATATCCACCCCTGGTAACGCCCATGAGCCAGATAGTGGGAGTTCAAGCAACCACCAATGTGCTGCTGGGGGAGAGATATCAGAGTGTGTCTAACGAAGTGCGCTCCTACTTTAAAGGCGAATATGGCAAGGCTCCGGGTGAGGTCAATGCCGAGTTGGTACAGATGGTACTGGGAGATGAGATGCCTATTAGCTCCAGATTTGCTGATACCCTGGAGCCTGGCTTGGTCAGAGCCAGGCAAGAGATTGGCAGTCTGGCGAAAAATGATGAAGATGTGCTTTCTTATATCATCTTTCCCCCTATAGCGGAAAAGTTCTTCCAGGATAGAGAAGAGAGGGCCACTTTGAAGGTTAATTATACTATAAAGGAACTCTAAAGGAGGGCGTCTATGACTTTGGCAGATAGCGTGATGGTATCCCTGATTGGGTTTGCCGTGGTTTTTATAGTACTGATTCTGCTCAGCCTTTTAATCCAATTACAATCAATGGTTCTGGGCTATGTTACGGCTTCCAGATCCAAGGCTGCAAGTCAAGGAAATGTAATGGCCGGCGTCCCGGTCCAACCAGCAACTGCCCTTAGCAGAGCAGGGTCAGATCCAGTTGATGCTGCTTGTTCGGCAGGTGAATTAAGATTAATAGGGGTAGATGAAAAAACGGCAGCTATGATCATGGCCATCGTCAGCCATGAATCCCAGATTCCTTTGTCCGAACTGGAATTCAAGACGATTAAGGCCCTTGATTAAAATAGATCTAATCCTAGATTAGGAGGAAAAGCGGGATGAAATACATTGTAAACATAAATGGCAAGAATTATGAAGTTGAGGTGGAAAGAGGCCAAGCCACTATAGTTAAGACTAGCGAGGCCCCAGTGGAACCCGGGCCGGCGCCAGCAGCCCCAGCCCCAGTTCCAGCAGCAGCGCCAACTCCAGCCCCAGTAGTAGCTGCGGATAGCGTTGGAGGGGAGCCGGTTAAATCTCCCTTACCGGGTAATATTCTGGCAATTAAGGTGAACCCCGGTGTTGTGGTAAAGCAGGGCGATGTTATGTTTGTTTTGGAAGCCATGAAAATGGAAAACGAGATTAAAGCTCCCAGGGATGGAGTGATAGCTCAGATTATGGTTGCTAAGGGAGCGTCTGTTGCAACAGGCGACATCCTGCTTACGCTGCAGTTGTAGGGGGAATTATAATGTCAATCTCTTTAGTTGATACACTTATTATGATATGGGAAAGTTCGGGCTTTATCGCCCTGACCTGGCAAGAACTGATAATGTTAGGGGTTGCCTGTGTTTTAATATATCTGGCTATCGTAAAAAAGTACGAACCATTGTTGCTTTTGCCTATTGCTTTTGGGATGCTGTTGGCTAACCTGCCTATGGCTGATCTCATGATTGGACCCTCTGCGGACAATTCTAGTGCCGGGGGACTCTTATATTATTTATACCAGGGAGTTAAGCTGGGTATCTATCCTTCATTAATCTTTTTGGGGATCGGTGCGATGACCGATTTCGGTCCCTTAATAGCACGGCCTTCCAGCCTATTTCTGGGGGCCGCAGCCCAGCTGGGTATTTACGTTGCCTTTATCATTGCCATCAGCCTGGGCTTCGAACCCTGGGAGGCTGCCTCTATCGGAATAATAGGCGGTGCTGACGGTCCTACCGCTATATTCCTTACTGCCAAACTAGCGCCGGAGTTGCTTCCAGCCGTAGCTATTGCGGCCTATTCCTATATGGCCTTGATACCTATGATTCAACCGCCTTTAATGAGACTTCTAACCACTAAGAAGGAAAGGGAAATCGAAATGGTACAGCTAAGAGAAGTCTCCAAGCTGGAAAAGATTGTTTTCCCCATAGTTGTAACTATCATAGTATGTATATTGCTTCCTTCAGTGGCTCCTCTGATTGGAATGCTGATGTTGGGTAATCTATTCCGGGAATCAGGGGTAGTGGAAAGGCTTAATTATACTGCGCAAAACGCACTTATTAATATAGTTACTATTTTCCTGGGCACCACCGTAGGTGCAACAGCGGTAGGACAATTGTTCTTAAGGCCGGAAACCCTTAAAATTATTGCTTTGGGCTTAATCGCCTTTATGTTCAGTACCATTGGAGGGTTGCTATTAGGAAAACTCATGTGCTGGGTATCCGGGGGCAAAGTAAATCCGCTGATTGGTTCGGCCGGAGTTTCAGCTGTTCCCATGGCTGCTCGGGTTTCCCAACTTGAAGGACAAAAAGCCAATCCCAAGAATTATCTGCTTATGCACGCTATGGGACCCAATGTGGCAGGAGTAATAGGATCAGCAGTAGCTGCTGGTTTCCTACTGACCATGTTTGGCTAATTGGCATCTATAAATTCCTAACCGGGTCTGGTTAAGTCAGCAGCTTTATGTCTCCGGTTGAGTATTCTCTCTTCCGCCTGGCTAAGCACCCTGGTTTTGGATAGGGAAAAAACAATCAAAGCGACCCAGATAATACCAAAAGAAGCCAAATGGCCTCGGGTAAACGGTTCATGATAGAGCAAAGCACCCAGTAACAGGGTCATGGTAGGACTTATGTATTGTAGAAAACCCAGCACAAATAAGGGCAGCCTTTGGGCCCCGGCTCCAAATAAGAGCAGGGGTACAGCGGTTACTATACCGGCTCCAAACAATAAGCCGTTTTGAGCTGACCAGGAGAAATTAAATGATCCCCAGCCAGCAAGGCCCAGGTAGATTAAATAAGCTAGGGCAAATAGGCAGGTTAGCATGGTTTCCAGGGTTAATCCGCTTATGGAATCGAGAGAGGTTAGCTTTTTAAACAAACCGTAAAAACCAAAAGTCAAGGCCAGAGTTAAAGCTACCCAGGGAAATGCTCCATATTGAATAGTAAGGCTTAATACTCCGACAGCAGCCAGAAAAAATGCCAACAGCTGCCATAAGGATAAGCGCTCTTTTAAGAATATAATTCCTAGCAGTACGCTAATCAGTGGATTAATATAGTATCCCAGGCTGGTCTGGATAATATGATTATG
>CAZPSR010000206.1:0-3958 GCA_964589135.1 uncultured Syntrophomonas sp. | reverse complement strand
GGCCTCCCGTTCCTTAAACACTTTATCCAGTTCTCTTTCAGTAATATATTGTATGGTTTCATCTATAGTAAGTACCAGATGTGCCCCATCGATGGGAGCAATATATTTGTGGGTGGCCTCTGGAATCGGACGATTGGCCGCATCATGCTCTATCACAATCCTTCCCGGGGTGCCACCCACCAGCTCATTATAATAATAGTCAATACCTTCCAATCCGGTATTATCTATCCCGGCAATTCCTAATATATGGCTGGCCAAAGTGCCTTTAGGATAATAACGGCGGCTTTCTTCTGTTATATCAATCCCGGGGAGATCCATATCCCTTATGGCAGCTGACTTCTCCGGCTCTATCTGACGCTTTATCCATTCAAAGGAACTCGCCTTGCTTATCCTTTCCAGTACGGCTTCTTCGTCCATTTCCAAGACCTGAGCCAGTTTATTTGCTATCATTTCCTCTTGGCCACTAGACAGTACTTCAGCCGGGATAGCATAAATAGAATCTGCACTGACGGATATAGCCAATTCCTTGCCATTCCGATCATAGATAATGCCCCGTTTGGATTCTACTGGAACATCCCTCATTCTATTTTGCATGGCCTTTTCCGATAATTCATTTCCCCTTACGAATTGAACCCAGAAAATCCTGCATCCCAGACCCAAAAATCCAAGCGCAAATAATAAAAAAAGCGTTATTATACGCTTCCTCACAATAAGATTGCTGGTTTGCATTGTGTCAGCACCCCATTTTTATTAATTATTATCAGCGAGCTGCATCAAGCTAAGATATAATTTTTCGAGAGAACCACCCTCATTATGTGTAGGAGTTAAAGATTCATCCACTGTTGCCACCTGATTACTATTCTGGGAGGAAGAATAGGAACGGTCAAAAACCGCTACTTCAATGGTGCTTTCGGGTTTATACATATTCAGCTCATTTTGGGCTACTGCTTCTATCCGAGGCAGGGAATTCATTTGAGCTATCTGATATTCTATCCTATCATTGGCAGCCTGGAGTCCACCAATATCTTTTTCTATTTGCAGTATCTGATAGCCCAAGCTAGCTGATTTTATACTAAGAAACACCAATAATAATCCATATACAAACAAGCCTATACTCAACTTGCCCAGCAACTTCCTACGTTTATTAGCTTTTTTCTTTGTCACCTTTTTAACTATTCGCTTAGCCCGTGGCTCTATTACCGCTTCCTCTTCCCATGCTGGAAGATACTTGTAGCCCGCCTGTATCATTTTATTCGTTCCTCCTTAGATGTAGAACTATATTTTCTGGGCCCCTCTAAGCTTAGCACTTCTGGCCCGGTGATTATTTAAGCATTCCTCATTAGTAGCCGTTATGGGTCGCCGATTCAATAATCTCAGCTCAGCCCTTTCTCCTCCACAGGTACATACCGGTTGCCTGGGAGGACATATACAATTTCGACTCTTTTCCGCCAAAAACCGTTTAACGATTCGATCCTCCAGGGAGTGAAAAGTAATTACCGCCAGTTTGCCCCCCGGCTTCAGGGCTTGTAGCGACTGGGGCAACACTTCCTCTATGGCCCCCAGTTCATCATTTACTGCTATTCGTATGGCCTGAAAGGTTCTGCGGGCTGGGTGTTTCTCCCGCCGATAATGGGCTGGAACCGCCTGCTTAATAATCTCGACCAATTCCAGGGTAGTATCAATATTCTTAATGGCTCTGGCCTTGGCAATAGCTCCAGCTATTCTTCGGCCATAGCGTTCTTCCCCCCAGCGATAGATAATATCAGCCAGTTCTGCTTCCGGATAAAGATTAATAATATCCCAGGCTCTTAGACTGTCACTCTTATCCATACGCATATCCAATTCTGCCTCCTGATGGAAGCTAAAACCCCTTTGAGCATTATCCAATTGAAAAGAAGATACTCCCAAGTCTATCATGATTCCATCTACCTGCCCCAAATCTGAGGGCTCTAAAATCTTGCTTAAATCTCGGAAATCGGCATGCACGAAACGAATCCTCTTGTCAGTCAACTGTTGGCTGGTCAGCTGTAAAATCTGTAAATCGCGATCTATTGCTATAACTCTGGCCTGGGCTGCCAGGCGAAGAATTAAAGCCTTTAGGTGCCCGCCTCCTCCTAGAGTGCAATCAATATATAATCCCTGGGGATCTCCCACTAAAGAATTAATAGTCTCCTCAAGCAATACCGGTTGGTGGACCATAAACACTCTCCTAAATACCTAGATCAACCATTTTTTCAGCTATAATCTCATAGGAAGCTGCAGCATCTTGATTATAGCTTTCCCACTTGTCGCTAGCCCAAATCTCAATCCTGGATCCAACCCCTATTACCGTCACATCCTTTTCGATTCCAGCATAGCTTCTCAGGTTAAGGCCCAATACGCTTCGGCCTTGTTTATCCAGTTCCAATTCAGCAGCTCCAGAGAAGAAAAAGCGCACAAAAGACCTTACATCTGACCTGGTTAAAGGCAGAAGGTGTAATTTCTCTTCTATACTTTTCCATTCTTCCAGTGGATATAAGAAAATACAGTTATCCAGCCCTTTGGTGGCCACAAATCGCTCTCCTAACAGTTCACGAAACCTGGAGGGAATAGTTATACGGCCTTTATTATCTAGAGCATGTTGGTATTCTCCCAGGAACATAAAAACGATCCTTTCCCACTCGGTCTAGGGATTTTAATCCACTATCAACCACTTCACTCCACTTATTTCTGCTTTTAAGCTTGGATACCCTGCTTTGTGAATATCGTAACATGCTGGTAAATTAAGCCAAATTTCTGCAGCTATAAAATTATTCCCATAATATCGGGATCTATCGACTTTATTATTTCCTGTTTTGCAGGCTCGGGGGCAAAAAAAGGTATATTAGTCCTAGTCCTATCCAGGACCCTTCCCTTCACAGTGAGGATGCTTTGATTTGCCAAATTCTGTTGGGAGTTGACCGGGGGGGCCAGTCTCAGGCTCAAGCAGTTGAACAGCTCTCTTGGTAAGCTATGAGTAAAGCTGTTCAAAGCTATTCAATCCATATAGAGTTGGAGAATATCCAGGGTCGATATCCGAACAGATTGCGATGATATGATTCCACTCGATATACCCCTGGCCTCATATCATAAAAAGCATGTTTGCGGCCTCGGCTGGTTCTGATTATTTTTCCATTTCTCAGCAGCTTTACTTGAGCCAGCTTAGGGGTCAACACCCACCCGGTAAGCCCTGGGCTAAAGGGTACGCTGTCTCCCATCTGCCAGCTCTTCTCCCCCTGCTGAACAAAAAAACGAAATCCCTGGCTGTTAATAAAATAATCGTATCCGACCCATAGCCGCCCCTGGCGGATGGCATTATATATTTTAAGTCGGTCAGTAGATACTTCACCCTTCAGGGGAGAAGGGCTTAGAACATGAATGTTAATGCAGCGGAAAGAACTTTCATAAGGGGATACAGTAACATTTAAGCTGCCTACTTTCATTTTAAAGCCATGGGCATCTGAACCGCCCACCGCAATTATCTTCTGGCCCTGACCCTGATATTGATCCAGTTTAGCCATAGCCTGAGGGCACGGTCCTAGTAAAGCTCTATGGGGGTATACCAGCAAAACCAAACCTTTGGGGATACTTGTAACATGTTCTTTCCACTGGGAGGTGAAGTTCCAAATCTCAATGCCCCCAAAATTTTGGACCGACCAGTCGGTCCACGGATAATTAACCCCATCTGCAAATATCGGGGACCCCTTTTCAAATGGATGGGCAATTATACCTATTCCACCCTGGCGGTTTACTTCATCTATTACCTCCTGGGGATTTTCATCATTATTGTCAATTTCTCCATTTATATCCAGACCCAAATAATGATTCTTACTGGCATTGGCCTCCATCCCAATCAACACCAAAACCCCTTGCTGATATCCTTCCTTATGCTGATATAAACCCTCCAAGGTATAATGGTCAGTGATAATGATGAAATCCA
>CAZPSR010000205.1:0-3959 GCA_964589135.1 uncultured Syntrophomonas sp. | reverse complement strand
CCAAGAAATCTTTGGCAGTAGCGGTGTACAATCACTATAAAAGAATAAATCTGGGTATGAAATTGGATGATGTGGAGTTGCAGAAAAGCAATATCATGATGCTGGGACCTACTGGAAGCGGTAAAACCCTGTTGGCCCAAACCCTGGCTCGGATACTGAATGTGCCTTTCGCAATAGCAGATGCTACCTCTCTTACTGAGGCTGGCTATGTTGGTGAAGATGTGGAAAACATTCTGCTTAAACTCATACAGGCTGCCGACTATGATATTGAAAAAGCTGAAAAAGGTATAGTCGATATCGATGAAATAGACAAAATAGCTCGAAAAACCGATAATCCCAGCATTACCCGAGATGTTTCCGGCGAAGGAGTGCAACAGGCCTTGCTGAAAATATTAGAAGGTACAGTAGCCAGCGTGCCTCCTCAAGGAGGACGCAAGCATCCCCATCAAGAATTTATTCAGATTGATACCAGCAATATTCTTTTTATCTGTGGAGGAGCATTTGAGGGTATCGACAAAATAATTCAGGACCGGATCGGGCAAAAAGTAATGGGCTTTGGAGCTGATATTAAAGTCAAAGAGGAAAAGAAAATTGGTGAAATCCTGGAAATGATTTTACCCCAGGATCTCTTACGCTATGGACTGATACCGGAATTTGTAGGCCGGGTACCGATTGTAGTTACCTTAGATGCTCTGGATAAGAACACTCTAGTAAAAATACTGATTGAACCAAGAAATGCTCTGGTCAAACAGTACAAGAAATTATTGGAGCTGGATGGGGTGGACCTGGAGTTTACTGATGATGCTCTGGATGCCATTGCAGAAGAAGCCCTGCGCAGAAATACCGGAGCTCGCGGTCTAAGAGCCATAATTGAAGATGTGATGTTGGAAGTCATGTATGAGGTTCCTTCCCGGATTGACATTACCAAGGTTTTGGTGACCAGGGAGGTAATTGCCAAAAAAGAAAAACCCCTTCTGGTAACCGTTGATGCCAGAAGAAAAGTAAATTGATCACTTTGACCTGAGCCCTGGACCATATACCCGTGGGGGGAACCGCTAGCGGAAAAGTTGAACTTGGTATCAAACGTGATGAATGATCGGTAAAAGGCAGTGTAAACTGCCTTTTTTATTTTTCCTTGATAAAATCCAATAAGTTAGGCCAATGAAAATGAAGAGACTAAAGGGTGAACAAAGCATTCTCCGGGCAACTACTGCTTAATTTGCGGTTCTGGCCCAAGATAAAATTATTTAGAACCTTAATCGGCAGGTAGCGCCAGATAATCAATTTGCTTATAGCTTTGGAAAAGACAGTGAATACTGTCTTTTTTTACTGTCCATATTACCTTATTCAACTGGCTCGCCCGGGAATAATATATTAAAGTCCTTGGCATTTCAGCGCTTATTAATACCAGGAACTTTTAGCAGCAGTTGTAGAGAAAGGAAAAGAGCAAATGAATAGTTTATTTTTAGATTACGGCCCAATGCTATATATGGTACAATTATTTTTTGCTATAGTAATTGGGATTTATTTTTGGAATCTATTAAAAGCCCAGCAGAATAAAAAGAGCGGTTTAACCAAGGAAACGGAAAAAGAAACCGGTAAATTGAAGGAGATGCGCGGGGTAAGATTGACAGAACCGCTATCAAGTTTGACTCGTCCGGCTGATCTGAAGGATGTAGTTGGCCAGGAGGATGGAGTGGATTTATTGCGGGCTGCTCTTTGTGGCCCTAATCCCCAGCATGTAGTTATTTATGGTCCACCAGGGGTAGGTAAAACTGCAGCAGCCAGGCTCGTGCTGGAGGAAGCTCGCAGGACTGCCATATCTCCTTTTGCAGCTGATGCCAAATTTGTAGAGATAGATGCCTCGATAACTCGCTTTGATGAAAGGAATATTGCTGATCCTCTGATCGGATCAGTTCATGATCCTATTTATCAGGGAGCTGGGTCCATGGGAACGGCTGGAATACCACAGCCAAAGCCAGGTGCTTGTACCAAGGCTCATGGGGGAGTATTGTTTATTGATGAAATTGGGGAGTTGCACCCCATGCAGATGAATAAATTGTTGAAAGTCCTGGAGGATCGTAAAGTACTGTTGGAAAGTGCATATTATAGTGAAAATGATAGAAATATTCCCGCCCATATTCATGATATATTCCAGAATGGTTTGCCAGCTGATTTTCGTCTGGTTGGTGCTACCACCAGAATGCCGGCAGAACTGTCCCCGCCTTTAAGATCCCGGTGTATGGAGGTGTTTTTCAAACCTCTGGAAAAGGAGGATATCAAAAGAATTGTCATCAATGCTGTTAATAAAGTAGAGATAGAGGTAAATGATGACGCAGTGGAGGAAATAGTAAAATATGCCGGCAATGGACGAGAGGCGGTCAATCTTGTTCAGTTGGCAGCAGGAATAACTCAGGTGGAGAGCTCCGGCCGGATCACTCTGGAGACGGTAGAAAAGGTGCTAAACAATGGGCGCTTCTCTCCCCGGGCCGAAGTTCGGCCTGCTCCTCAACCGGCCATAGGCGTAGTCAACGGTCTGGCTGTGCAAGGAGCTAATGTGGGGATGCTGATTGAGGTGGAAGCCAAAGCCATACCGGTGGATAAAGGCCGAGGTACCTGGACGGTAACTGGCGTTATTGACCAGGAGGAAGTAGGAGGAGAAGGCAGAAAGCTCATTCGCAAGAGCATGGCCCGGGGAGCAGTAGAAAATGTCTTAACGGTTTTACGGTCTGAGTATGGATTGGCCACTTTGGATTATGACTTGCACCTAAATTTCCCGGGAGGAGTTCCGGTAGATGGTCCTTCAGCTGGAGTAAGCATTGCCACTGCCATTTATTCAGCTATAACTGAACAGCCGGTTTACAACCTCTTGGCCATGACTGGAGAAATATCGGTTCACGGTAAAGTAAAGGCAGTAGGTGGAGTCATGAGTAAGGTGGAGGCAGCCAGGAAAGCAGGGGTTAAGCAGGTCATAATACCCTCTGAGAACTGGTTAAGCATATTTGAAAACCTGTCTGATATTGAGGTGATAGCAGTGAAGGATCTAAAGCAGGTCTTAGATATAGCATTTGTTCAATAGAGGTTGACAGATGTTATATAATCAATAATATAATTTGATGGTATATATTGGCGATATTTATCATAAGTACCAGGGTTTAGAGATGATTGGGCTCCTGATAACTTGCCTTTGGGCTCAGTCATATAGTAGAATTAATGTGCCTGGGAGGTGTTTTTTTGCAGTCAAATAATGAAATATTGAGAGTAATACCCATGCTCCCATTAAGAGGAATGCTGGTTTTTCCATATACCGTTATTCATCTTGATGTAGGCCGGAAAAAATCCATTAGTGCTATAGAAGAAGCCATGTTGGATAACAAGGAAATATTTCTGGCTACCCAAAAAGAAGCCCAAGATGATGATCCAGAAGAAGGAGACATTTATCTAGTAGGAACAGTAGCCGAAATCAGGCAGATATTAAAAATGCCTGGCGGAACGATGAGGGTTCTGGTGGAGGGTCTGCATCGGGCAGAAATACGGAGCTATGTCGCTCATAATCCTTATATGCAGGTTAAGATCAAAGAGTATAAAGATAATCCTCAAGAAAAACCGGCAGAACTGGAAGCCTTGATGAGAACTCTGGTTTCCCAATTTGAACAATATGTAAGAGTAAGTAAGAAAATACCGCCGGAAACCGTAGTTTCTGTGGTAGCTATAGAAGAACCAGGTCGTTTGGCAGATGTGGTGGCTTCCCACCTTTCCTTGAGGATTCATGAGAAGCAAAAAATACTGGAAGCTCGCGATATATTCCAGCGGCTGGAATTTATGTGTGATATTTTGGCCAAAGAAATGGAAGTGCTTGAACTAGAACGAAAGATTAATATTCGGGTGCGCAAGCAAATGGAAAAAACTCAGAAAGAGTATTATCTTAGGGAACAGATGAAAGCTATTCAAAAGGAACT
>CAZPSR010000204.1:0-3980 GCA_964589135.1 uncultured Syntrophomonas sp. | reverse complement strand
TCCCAAATCAATAATATAATCAGCCGACTTAATAACATCCAGATTGTGCTCAATGACCAAAACCGTATCGCCCTGGTCTACCAAGCGGTTTAATATCTCCAGCAAATGGCTTACATCCTCTTTATGCAATCCGGTAGTGGGTTCATCCAGTATATAAAGTGTCTTGCCGGTAGAACGTTTGGAGAGTTCAGTGGCCAGCTTAACCCGCTGAGCTTCCCCGCCGGATAGGCTAGGGGCTGGTTGTCCCAGCTTAATATATCCCAAGCCCACGTCCTGCAATACTTTGAGCTTGCGGTGTACTTTACTGATATTTTCGAAGCATTCTACCGCCTCATCCACAGTCATATCCAGAACATCAGCAATTGTCTTGCCTTTATATTTTACCTCCAGGGTTTCCCGATTGTAGCGTTTTCCTTTACAAACCTCACAGGGCACATAAACATCGGGCAGAAAGTGCATCTCGATTTTGATTATTCCATCTCCTGAGCAGGCCTCACAACGTCCTCCCCGCACATTAAAACTAAAGCGTCCCGGTTTATAGCCCCTTATCTGGGACTCAGTAAGCTGGGCAAACAATTCCCGAATCCCATCGAAAGCGCCGGTATAAGTGGCCGGGTTGGAGCGCGGGGTTCGGCCAATAGGGGATTGGTCAATATTAATCACCCGGTCTATGGCCTCCAGCCCTTCCAGGTCCTTATGCCGGCCCGGGCGATAACGGAGGGAAGCCCGGGTGGGCTGACGGGAAATCCGCTTCATCAAAGCTGGATAAAGTATATCTTGTACCAGGGTACTCTTGCCAGAACCAGATACTCCAGTTATCAGTACCAACTGGCCCAGGGGAATCTCCACATCGATCCCTTTTAGATTATGCTCCTGGGCTCCCAATATATTTAGGGATTTACCATGGCCTAACCTCCTGGCAGCGGGAGTTTTGATTTCTTTGCGACCGGACAGATACTGGGCGGTTAGGGACTCCTCTACATCCCAAATGTCTTCTACCCGGCCCTGGGCTACCACCTGCCCCCCATGAACACCGGCCAAAGGTCCAATATCTACAATATGGTCAGCATTTAATATAGTCTCCTCATCGTGCTCTACTACTATAACCGTATTGCCCAGGTCTCTCAATCGCTTCAAGGTGGCCAGAAGGCGTTGGTTATCCCGGGGATGCAAACCAATACTGGGTTCATCCAGGACATATAGTACTCCCACCAGACTGGAACCAACCTGGGTGGCTAAGCGGATCCGCTGGGCTTCACCCCCGGAGAGACTGCCAGCAGCCCGATTCAGGGTAAGGTATTCCAAACCCACATCTATTAGAAACTGGAGCCGGGACAAAATTTCCTTAATGACCAGGCGGGCAATCAGGGCATCAGTTTCATTCAACTCTAGCCCCTCTAAAAAACCATAAAGCTGTTTTACCGACATGGAAGTAATCTCATTAATGGATTTATGGCCCACCAGTACCCACAGTATCTCCTTTCTCAATCTCTGCCCCTGGCACTGGGGGCACAAGCGGCTTGTCATATATTTCCCAATCTCATCCCGGGCCGCTTCAGACTTAGTCTCCCGATAGCGGCGCCTTAGATTGTTAACGACTCCTTCATAGCTGGAACGAAAACTATGCTTTTCCCCATAAGAATTCACATAATTTATCTTGAAGCGCTCCGGTCCATTTCCGTATAGTATCGTATTGATCTGCTCTTCACTCAAGTCCTTTAAAGGAAGATCCAGGGCAATGCCCTCCTTTTGGGCCATGGCGGTCAAAATCTGATTGTAATAGGTATACAGGTTGTTTGACCAGGGTATTATGGCTCCCTCTTCCAAACTCTTGTTGCGGTTTATAAGCAGCTCTGGATCAAGTTCCCGTTTTTCTCCCAGGCCATCACATTCGGGGCAAGCCCCAAAAGGATTATTAAAGGAAAACATACGGGGACTTAGCTCGGGCAGGCTGAATCCACAGCGGGTACAGGCAAAGTCCTGGCTGTAAACCAGCTCCCTTTCACTGTCATCATCGTCGATTACCATGACTACTGCCGTACCTTCACCGATTTCAAAAGTTAGTTCAAGGGACTCGGCCAGTCGGCTCTGTATACCTTCTTTTATCATCAGGCGATCAATAACCGCACTGATATCATGCCGTTTATTTTTATCCAGCTTTATTTCCTCATCTGAAGTATATTCATAACCATCTACCAGCACCCGCCCAAAGCCGTCCCGAAACAGTTTTTGCAGGACTTTGCGGTGTTCCCCTTTTTGGGCTTTGATTACCGGAGCCAATAGCTTGATTTTGCTCTTTTCCTTCATTAACAAGATACTGTCTACCACCTGATCCACAGTCTGCCGCTCGATGGGTAGCTGACAGTGGGGGCAGTGAGGTTTTCCGATCCGGGCATACATTAGCCGCAGATAATCATAGATCTCTGTTACCGTACCCACCGTTGAACGGGGATTATTGGAAGTTGACTTCTGGTCAATGGATATGGAAGGAGACAAACCCTCTATATAGTCAACATCCGGTTTTTCCATCTGCCCCAAAAACTGCCGGGCATAGGTAGAAAGGGATTCTACATAGCGCCGTTGGCCCTCACTGTAGATAGTATCAAAAGCCAGACTGGATTTGCCTGAACCAGACACCCCAGTAAATACCACCAACTTATCTCGGGGAATGGCTACATCAATGTTCTTCAGATTATGTTCCCGGGCACCTTTTACGTAAATGTATTCTTTCACTATTGATCTCTCCTATTAAATCCCATACTCCCTGAGGCCTAGCTTATCTTCTTTTTTTACTCCGGCCCTTTTTGGGAGGTTCCAAGAGTTGCTTAATCATATCTCTTAGTTCCGCTGCTCTTTCGAAATCTAGCTTTTCCGCGGCACTGATCATATCCTGCTGCATTTCCCCGGCCAATCGGATCCTTTCTTCCTTATTCATGACGGTGAAATTGCTAATATCATATTCCCCGGTTTCCTCCTCTATGGTGGCTTCAATAGCCTGGTAAACTGCCTTTTTTATGCTTTCCGGAGTTATATTATGCAGTTGATTATACTCCATCTGTTTCTGGCGTCTGCGCTCTGTCTCCTCAATAGCCCCTTGCATGGAGGGAGTAATGCGGTCGGCATACATGATCACCTGTCCTTCCACATTGCGGGCGGCCCGACCAATGGTCTGAATCAAGGAACGTTCTGAGCGCAGGAAACCCTCTTTATCCGCATCCAGTATGGCCACCAGGGCTACCTCGGGTAGATCCAAACCTTCCCGTAGCAGGTTGATTCCTACCAAAACATCGAATACTCCTGAACGCAGTTCCCGTAGAATATCCAGTCTCTCCAGGGCGTCAATATCTGAATGCAGATATCTCACCTTTATTTTGGCATCTGCCAGATAATCACAAAGGTCTTCCGCCATCCGCTTGGTTAGGGTAGTAACCAAAACCCGGAAGCCTCGAGCTACTTTTTGCTGAATGTTTTCCATTAAATCATCAATCTGATTCAAGGTGGGCTTGATTTCTATTTGGGGATCTACCAGGCCGGTAGGCCTTATAATCTGTTCTGCCACCTGAGTCTTGATTTCCATTTCATATGGTCCCGGGGTAGCGCTGACGAATATAACTTGATTAATCTTCTGATTAAATTCCTCAAATTTTAAAGGTCGGTTATCCAGGGCAGAAGGCAGGCGAAAACCAAAGTCCACCAGGTTTTGTTTGCGGGACCGGTCCCCCTCATACATGCCTCGCACCTGGGGTACCCCAATATGTGATTCATCCATAAACAAGAGGTAGTCAGCCGGAAAAAAATCGATTAAAGTATAGGGGGGTTCCCCGGCTTTTCGCCCCGTAATATAGCGGGAGTAATTCTCAATCCCTTTACAGTAGCCAATTTCTTTGATCATTTCCGCATCTTTTCGGCTTCTTTGCCCAATACGCTGAGCTTCCGGCAACTGCTCCCGGGGCTTCAAATATTCAATCATTTGCTCTAGT
>CAZPSR010000203.1:0-4018 GCA_964589135.1 uncultured Syntrophomonas sp. | reverse complement strand
AGTTTTCTTGATATAAAGTCCTATCCCAAGTAGAAGCAATCCAATAGGGATTGGGTTCTCCACTTAGTTCTAGCTTATTCATAATTCACCCGCCCAAAATAAATTTTATGCTAGTATCTGTTTTTCAAGCAAATATTATTCGATAAAGCAAAGCCTGTTTTTAAGGGTTGAATTTTTTGCATTTGCGAGAAGTGGGGTGTTATATTCTAAGCAAGCATTTTCGCTGTGAACTTATTGAATATACTTAAAATAGCTTACTGTGAGTTCCTGTACCTATAAAAGGTTTCCTCGCCAATAGCAGTACAGTAAGGCCAGATACCCGGTAATGGAAGTACAGCAGAAACATGGTAATATGGCATAAAAAGGCCCCATATTGATCTGCTAAGGTGCCAGGTCGCCAGGATCCTGGATTTAATTATAGCTAAATTATGGGATAGGCTTGATAAATATAAAAATTGATGATAAGATTCAGATAGTTTAATAATATTGGTCAGGCAATTGCTGGGCCCCCAGGTTGGGCAGCGGGAGATTACCGTGGGACTATTATATTGAGAAATATAGCAGTTCAACGGTAATTTTTTTTACATATAATAATAGTAAGGAGGGTAAATATGGATCCCTTAACTTTGAAAATAAGCAACTTTTTGATTAGTCGAACTACTAAGGGGATTAGCCTTGATTCCAGCATTGATGCCCCCGAACAGCGCAAGCAAATAGCCTATTTGGAGGCTTTTGTCAGTATAATAGGGAACATTATTTTAGCCGTAATGAAAGCCATCTTTGGTTTGATGTTGAACAGCATTTCCATGATTGCCGATGCAGTTCACACCGCATCTGATGTTTTAACCTCCTTGGTGGTAATACTAGGTTTTAAGCTGTCGGCAATTCCTGCTGATGAAAAACACCCTCATGGTCATGGACGCATTGAGTTTATTGCTACCCTTATAATGTCCCTGATGTTGATGGGAGTGGGAATAAAATTTGGCTTCGACTCCTACCAGCGTTATTTGGAAAACACCCCGGTAAAGGGCAGTTATTGGGTAGTTGCTGCAATGATCCTGGCCGCTATAATAAAAGAAATTATGTCCCGGTTTTCTATAGATTTGGGAAATCGGATCTCATCTCCTGCTTTGATAGCTGATGCCTGGCACCATCGAACTGACGCAATAGCATCAGTGTTAGTAGCTTTCGCGATTCTGGCTTCACAATACGGCTACTATCGGGTTGATGCAGTCTTAGGTTTTGCTGTTTCAGCTTTGATTATCTGGACCGGTTTTGAGATATTTAATGATTCAACTTCCAAGTTGATAGGAGAAAGCGATGAAGATCAGATAGAGAGAATAAATTGCCTGGCTATGGATATTCCCGGGGTAAGAGCTACCCACGATATTGCAGTACATGATTATGGAGCTAATAAAGTTATCTCACTTCATATTGAGGTGGATGGGTCTATGCTGCTAAATGAGGCTCATGGTATAGCCCAGCAGGTGGAAGAAATCATTAATTGCGAGATGTATGCCAGGACTACCGTGCACCTGGATGGTGAAAAAGATTGAGTTTAGCTCATAATCTACCAAATCAACGCCCTTGTTCCTGACCTGGCTATTTTAGAGCAAATATATTCCCTGGACTATCAGTTTGAGCCAATTAGCCTAGGATTTTAGCAGGATAAGGGCATAATAGATACCAAGATCAAGGCAGAGGGTATTAAGGCTCCTGAATTTGTAAAAGCTTTCAAAATAAGCGGATAATTTCTTTTCGGAATTTCCGCTTATTTGTATGTCTAGAAACTGGGCTACAAGCAAGTCTGTAGTATTATAACCTAGTATTAGTTATCAGGAGGATTTATGCCAAATAGTAGAGGAGGGAGTTTTCTACCGAAAAAGCAGGTTTTCACTACTATGGGCAAATGGCCCTACATTAACCCGCCTATCTTTCCGGCCTTAGCCCGGGTATAAGCATAATTAAAAGGAACCCAGGAAAAGATCTTTTGCCTCCAATGAATTTTGAAGAAGGTAATGCATCTAACTTAACTATGTAAGGGGGGAACCCCGTCAAATCCTTGAAATTAATTTATGATATACTAATAATAGCCTTAACTTTTGATAAACAAACACTTAAGATAGCAATGCTTGACCAATAGAAACTAGATCCATATATGGAAAAGAAGTATTGGATACTTGCCCCAAGACTTCTTTCTAAAAGTATAGCTCGGTAAAAGAGAGGAAAAGAAATGCTAAGCATAACAAGCACCAAAAATCTAACCGGAGTGACTATCTCTGGAGATATATATGATTTAAACCAGATAGTAGATGCCTTTCATGAAATTACGGTTGACGAATATTCTTCTAATAAGCATCTCGACCATATTGGCATATCAACCCGAGTTTTAGGGCTTTGTTATGATGTCCGCCATGCCCTGCAGGGTGATCGGGAAGTAATACTGCTGGAGAACGGAATGGATGAGGATTTAATGAAATGCCATTCCCTGATCGCTCCCAGGCATAATGTGTATTATTCTTGCAATTGCCTTTACCCCGAGATGTTTTTAGTTATGCTGGCCCTTAACCAACTGCTCAGGTTAAGGATAATAAAGCTGGTTAAAGCAAAAAACAATTATAATACTCTGCAGCATAACGTAGTATGGGATGAAACGATGGCTGTTATCAGAAACTTTCAGGCGGAATTTGCCAAATGTGTACGGGAATTGCTAGGCATAGCCAAATACTCACGCTGGATCAAGTTGATGAACAATGACTCCATAAATATTCAGGATATTGCCGAACAATATGTGGATTTTTGTAATATCAAATACCTGAACATGAGCAAAGAACAGCGTCTGAAAAACCTGGGCAAGATGGCCAAACGCATAGTAGAATTTAGTTCTGATGCTGAACACCGCAGAATAAAACAAGTGGTGAAGAAAGCGGCCCAGCAGTATGGCTGTGATGAAGGAAGCATAAGAATAAGCAACATAGCATACCCGGAAGTAATAACCTGGTAAGCAAATTATTCGGGCTGAACCTGCTGGCCTAAGAGTATAAGGGTTGCCCTGACCGGTAGCCCAAGAAAAGGCAAGTAGTATGCCAGGTTCTAGACCGCTTACTACCAAGTGAGGTGATTTCTAATGCCGTTTAAGATCATTTGTAACGATATTACCCAGATGGAAGTGGATGCCATTGTTAATGCAGCCAATCCGGCCCTGCAAATGGGCGGGGGGGTTTGCGGGGCCATATTCGCTGCGGCAGGAAGGGAGCAATTGCAGAGGGAATGCGATGCTATCGGGGGCTGTAAAACTGGCCAGGCCGTAATTACTAAGGGGTACCGGCTGCCAGCCCGATACATAATCCATACCGTTGGCCCGGTTTGGCAGGGTGGAAAACACCAAGAAGCCAGGCTCCTGCATAATTGTTATGTCAACTCCCTGGAGCTGGCTCAGCAGAAGGGCTGCCAGTCCATCGCTTTTCCCTTGATATCATCGGGTATTTATGGTTACCCCAAAGACCAGGCCCTTAAAGTGGCCACTGCTGCTATTACAGAATTTTTGATGGAAAACGATCTTATGGTTTACCTGGTGGTCTTCGATAAACAGGTTTTGGCACTGAGCCATAAGCTTTTTGCTGATATAGAATCAGTGAGGACTGGAAAGCCAAAATTGACACCGATTACAAGCGGAAGGGAAAGTGCTAGTAGTAAAGCTATCTTGGTTTATCTAAAGAGGGACCCGGCAAAAGCCTAGTCATTCTTTAGGTACTCACCGAAACCATGAAATACTATGGGGGTTCTGGATTTAAATAACTCGGGGTCAGACCCCGAGTTATTTAGCGGGGTAGAAGTTTTTCTTTAAACTGTTGCGCAGTTCTCCACGTAAATCGGGATGAGCTATGGCGATTAATTCAGCTGCTCGCTGCCGTCTGGTTTTATACTTTAACCTGGCAATGCCGTATTCGCTTATCACATAATCCGCAAAAGTTCTAGGTACGGTGACTGGACTCCCTGGGGGTAATTCCGGTACTAT